>JAICRQ010000413.1 GCA_025966435.1 Anaerolineales bacterium
CGAGGAGATCGCTGAGATGGCGCCAATCGTAAAGATATCGAACCTCGAGAAATATTTTGGGCGCTTGCATGTTCTCAAGCAAGTTTCTGTGGAGGTGGCACCGCGTGAGGTGGTTTGCATCATCGGCCGCAGCGGCTCCGGCAAAAGTACATTATTACGCTGCATCAACTTTTTGGAAGAGCCATCCTTTGGCACGATTGAAGTGGATGGCTTAAAAGTAGAGGCGGGCGGTAAGGGAAAAGAACAGCGCCAGCTCATTCATGACCTGCGCCTGCGAACGGGTATGGTCTTTCAGGAATTCAATCTCTTTCCGCACATGAGCGTGCTGGAAAATGTGATCGAGGGTCCTGTCACGGTCAAAGGTATGGACCGCGCCCGGGCAATCGAACTGGCAGAACAAAGCCTGGATAGCGTAGGTCTGCTCTTCAAAAAGGATGAGTACCCGAACCGACTTTCCGGTGGGCAAAAGCAGCGCGTCGCGATCGCACGGGCGCTGACGATGGAGCCAAAGGTGATGCTCTTCGACGAACCCACCTCCGCGCTCGACCCGGAGTTGATCGGCGAAGTGCTGAACGTGATGAAAAAGGTCGCCAGAGATGGAATGACTATGCTCGTGGTGACCCATGAGATGGGCTTTGCGCGCGAAGTTGCGGATCGGGTTCTCGTCATGGCAGAGGGAGAGATTGTGGAAGATGCGAAGCCAGCCACGCTGTTCTCGAATCCTGAAGACCCGCGTACAAAAGCCCTGATTGACCGGTATCGCACCGGAAGCAACTAACCTCATGACTGTTGCAATCACGCGAGAGATCAGCCCGCGCTTTGCGGAGTGCGAGCTCACGCACATCGAGCGGACTCCGATTGATCTGGAGCGCGCCCGCATCCAGCACCGCGGCTATGTGAATGCTCTCCGAGAGTTGAGGTGTGATGTCATCGAACTCCCTGCCGAGCCTGATTTGCCCGATTCGGTTTTTGTCGAGGACACAGCAATTATTCTGCCGGAAGTCGCAGTGATCACCCGCCCCGGTGCGGATTCGCGAAAACCTGAAACCACATCCATCGCCCAGGCGTTGGCGCCGCTGGTCAAAATCATTCACATGCGTGAACCTGCGACGGTCGATGGCGGGGATGTGCTTGTACTGGGGAACCGAATTTATGTTGGTTTATCCACCCGCAGCAATCAGGAAGCAATCGACCAGCTCAATGAAATGCTCGGCAAGTATGGATACTCAGTGCTTGGTATTGAACTGCATGACTGTCTGCACCTAAAAAGCGCAGTGACGCGCCTCGATGATCAGACCTTACTGATTAACGAAAATTGGATAGACGCAAATTGTTTCAAGAACTTTGATTTGATTCACATCGATCCGTCTGAGCCTTACGCAGCGAATTGTCTCCCGATTGGCGAATCCATCCTCTTTCCCCCAGCGTTCTCGAAGACGTGCGAAAAACTCGAGAAGAGAGGCTACAACGTTGTCACCGTGGATGTCTCGGAACTGGCGAAGGCGGAGGGCGCAGTCACCTGCTGCAGTTTGATTATCCCCTAAAAGACCCTTAGGGTCTAAAACAAAAATCCCCGCAAATCGGGGATTTTTTCCTGTTTATGATGCGCTGGAGAGGACTTGAACCTCCACGCCTTTCGGCACATGGCCCTCAACCATGCCTGTCTGCCAGTTCCAGCACCAGCGCTTGGGCACGGCGTATTATAATCGGCTTGCTTCGCTTGTCAAGCAAAGAAATCAATCAGGAGACATCATGATCAGAATTGTAGTGGACGCCATGGGGAGTGACAAGTATCCCACCCCGGATGTGGAAGGCGCAGTAATGGCAGCGCGTGAATATGGAGTGGAAATCCTTCTTGTGGGCGACACAGCGAAGATCCAGCCGGTGCTGAACTCGGTGGGAGGAGCAAATCTGCCCGTGCAAATTGTCAACGCACCCGAAATGCTGACGATGGACGACAAAGGCGAAGACCTGGTGATGAAGGCACGTCACAAGGAATCGCAGAACTCTATGGCAGTCGGGCTGGACCTGGTCAAGCGCGGCGAAGCGGACGCGTTCGTCACCGCAGGCAATACCGGCGCGGCAATGGTCACATCGCTGTTCCGGCTGGGGCGCATCCGCGGTGTGGACCGCCCTGCACTGGTGGGTCCCTTTCCTACAGCTTCGGGCATGTGTCTTGTCCTCGATATCGGCGCTAACCCGAACTGTGAGCCGTTGAACCTCCAGCAATTTGCGATCATGGGAAGCGTGTATGCGGAACGGGTACGCGGCATTAAGAATCCACGGGTCGGGTTGATTTCGAACGGCGAAGAAGCAGGCAAGGGCAGTGAGCTTGTTAAGGAAGCCTATCCGCTTCTGGAAAATTCCAGGCTTAATTTTGTCGGGAACGTGGAAGGGAAGGAAATCTTCAACGGTCACGTAGATGTAGCCGTCACAGACGGGTTCACCGGGAATGTCTTCCTAAAGGGAACGGAAGCAGTGGCAAAGTTATTGATCGAGAAAATTCGCGAGGCGATCAGGGGCGGCAATCTCCCAACGAAGATCGGCGGTGCACTCGTCCGACCCGCCCTTGGCTCCATTCGTAAGATGCTAGATCCCTCCGAAGAAGGCGCGGCGCCTCTGCTCGGCGTGAACGGGCTGGTCTTCATCGGCCACGGCCGCTCGGACGCGCTCGCGATTAAGAGTGCAGTCCGTGTGGCAAAAGCCGCCGCGGAAGCAAAAGTGCTTGAGGCAATCAAGTCTGCCATCGAGGAAAGTTTGAAGAAATAATCGAACCTGCTCTTGACGCCGGGGACGGCGCAGGAGCATACTGGATAATCATGAAAATCATCAAAAACGAAACACTCATCAAACGCAATGCGAAGATCGGACAATGGACAAGCCTCGGAGCGCTCCTCGTTTTGGGCGGCGGCATGTATCTTTCCTTTACACAACCTGAACTGTTTACGTACTCCCTCGTCGCACTTCTTCTTGGTTTCACGCTAACGCAAGTCGGTATGTATATGGGCAACAAATTTGGTCGTTCCCCACGCCCCGATGAAAAATTGGATGCGGGGCTTAAAGGACTGCAAAACGATTTCGTGATGTACCACTACACAACCCCGGCTTCGCATCTGCTGGTTGGCCCTGCAGGCGTTTGGGTGGTCATGCCGTATCACCAGCGCGGGCAGGTCGAATTCAAAAAGAACCGCTGGCGCATGCGCGGCGGCGGCTTTCTTCAAAATTATATGCGCATCTTCGGGCAGGAAGGACTGGGACGCCCGGACTTGGAAATCGAGAATGAGATCAGAACGCTCAAAAAGCATCTCTTAAAACACATGGATGAATCGGAAATTCCGGAAATCCATGCGCTAATGGTGTTTACCAATGACGATGTGGTAGTCGATGCAGAAGGTTCCCCCGTCTCGGTGATGAAGTTGAAACAGCTCAAAGATTTTGTTCGCCAGAAGGCAAAGGAAAAGAAACTGCCGGCAGAAACCCTCAGCAGGTTAAAAACTGTGCTTGAATAAAGAACCTGCACTGCTGCGGCAAATTCGGCGATGGGTTCTTTATCTGAGACGATACGTTCGATGCTCTCTGAGCCCGCTCACAAGAATGCTTTGCGCAGGGTTGGCTTGAGCAGAATACATCTTATGATACACTTGTTCTACTTTTGTAGGTAGAAAATCATACTTCATTTGAAAAGAGAACCGTGTTGAGGCATCGAGCGTTTATCCGAATGCTCAACGGAACACACGTATTATGCAATCTATCGTTGCCATTGA
>JAICRQ010000357.1 GCA_025966435.1 Anaerolineales bacterium
AGTGCCATCGGGCGACCATACAGGACCAAACGCAACGTGATTGTCGATACTGATCCTATGTACGACCTGGCCATCCAGGTCAATCACCAGGAGAGTTCCATTTGAAGAAGTTACTATAGAACGTCCATCGGGCGAGAAGCGTCCGCAATCCCCCACCGGGCCATCGTATAGGAGTCGTGGCTCACCCCCGTTTGCGTCGACGAGCATCAATGGACCGGGATCTTCATAGTTAGTGGCCCGCTTGAAGACGTATTGTCCGTCATGGGAATTGCCCGGACAATCATGTTGGCCAGCAGGTGGTGTGGTCAGGCGCTGCAAGTTTGATCCGTCGGAGGCGTTAACTGTGTAAATCCCGTTCCGTGAAGGATCTGCGTCGTCCCATCCTTCGCAGGCGAGACGGGTATCATCGCGTGACCAGAATGCACATGGGAGGTTCAGTGTCGCATCCGGGATCGATAGTTCACGAAGCACGGTCCCATCTATTGCAATGATGGCTGTGCCGACCCTTCCGTCGGCAAGGAGCGTGACCACCGCTATCTCTTTTCCAGACATGGACCATTGGCCGACGCCCTCGGTCCAGGGCAATGGGACGGCTGTCTCGGCACTGCCGTCAGTCTGGGCGACAAACAGGCCGTTGAATGTATGCGTGGCCTCGGTGAATCGAGAGAAGAGGAGCCGCCCTTCAAATAGAGTAGCTGTAGGTATCAATGTTGGTGAAGCCTCAGGGGTTATGGTCGGCTTGAGGGTTGGCGACGCTTCTATTGTCGGTGCAAGAGTAGCCGTTGACGAGATTGGCGTTGACACTACCTGTGGTGCACAGGCTGTGACTACAACAATTGCAACAACAATGAACAGATAGAACAAACGATTAGGTAACATTCTAATCTCCTTCTTTGACCGGTTGAATTGCGCAGATCACGCGCCGGTCGTTTGTTTTCCCACTGTAGCATTCGGTTACCTGCGGAACTCGTCTTAATCTGCCAAAATTCCCCAAATCGCTCAAAAACGTTTTGTGTTGGATAGAATAGGGTAAATCTTGGATGAGGATATATGGCTACTTCCATCCCTGTCACGACGCTGGAAAAATTTAACACCTTTGGGGACTTGTTGCGCTTTCTGCGGCGACGCGTCGGCATCACGCAGATCGAGCTGGCGGCCGCGGTCGGGTACAGCGATACGCAGATCAGCCGCCTCGAACAGAATCTGCGCCTGCCCGATATCCCCACCATCGAAGCCCGCTTCATTTCTGCTCTTTACCTTGAAGATGAACCGAATGCAGCAGTACGTCTACTGGATCTGGCTGCTAACGTGCGTCGCGAAGACGCGCCGGGTCTTGGGTTGTGCCCATATAAAGGATTGAACTACTTCGATGAGCCTGATGCAGACCTGTTCGTAGGGCGCGAATCGCTCACTACGAAATTAATCGAACGCGTCTTCTCTTTGACCTCAAGCGGATCCCGTTTCCTTGCCGTGGTTGGCGCTTCGGGGAGTGGCAAGTCGTCGCTCGTGCGGGCAGGCTTGGTCTCTGCGTTGCGTTGGAATCAGGCCTCCACCGACTGGCATATTCACGTTCTTACACCCACGTCGCATCCACTCGAAAGCCTGGCTGCCAGCCTGACTCAAGGAACGAATTCTGTCGTAGCAACCGCTACTTTAATGGATGATCTGTTGCAGGAGCCGCGCAGCCTGCAACTCTTTGCGAAACGTAACTTGGGGTCAGGCGATGGCTCGCGTCTATTGCTGGTCATCGATCAGTTCGAGGAGTTATTTGCCCTGTGCCGTTCAGAGGAAGAAAGAGCCTCCTTTATCGAGAACCTGCTCACGGCGGCGTCTGAAGCGGACGGACCTGTGATCCTGCTCATCACACTTCGTGCAGACTTTTATGCTCATTGCGCGAACTACACTCCACTCCGTGAAGCGTTGGCGAAGAATCAGGAATATATCGGCACGATGAGCGAGGAAGAGCTGCGGCGCGCCATCGAAGAGCCTGCCCGTCGCGGGCGTTGGGAATTTGAGCCGGGCCTGGTTGATTTGTTACTGCATGATGTGGGGCGTGAGCCGGGAGCATTGCCTTTGCTCTCCCATGCTTTGCTGGAAACCTGGCAGAGACGGCGCGGCCGCACAATGACCTTGAGTGGGTATGCTGCCTCAGGTGGTGTACGTGGAGCAATTGCGGAAACGGCAGAGACCGTCTTCAGCGATCAGTTCACGCAGGAACAGCAAGTGATTGCCCGGCGCATCTTTCTGCGCTTAACGGAATTGGGTGATGAAACTGGGGCAGGTGATACACGCCGCCGCGCGACGTTCAATGAACTCATCTTAAAACCTGAAGAAGCGACGACAACCCGAGCAGTCCTTAAAGCCCTTGCCGATGCCCGGCTGATCACAACGAGCGAGAACGCTGCCGAGGTCGCGCATGAGGCGTTGATTCGTGAATGGCCCACGCTGCATGGCTGGCTGGATGAAAATCGAGAAGGACTCCGCTTGCATCGTCAACTCACGGAAGCCGCGCAGGAATGGCTTGGGATGGAACGCGAGTCAGATGTGTTATTTCGCGGCGCCCGGCTGGCTCAAACACGCGAATGGGCTGCCGCGCATCAGGAGGAAATGAATGCGCTGGAACATGAATTTCTGCTGGCATCTATCGAAGCCAGTGAACGTGAAGTTGCAGAGCGCGAAGCGCAGCGCCAGCGGGAATTAGACGCCGCCCACAAACTGGCAGAATCGGAACGACAGCGAGCGGAGGCGGAAAGACGACAAGTAGAACAGCAGATTCACACGTCAAAGCAATTACGCAAGCGTGCTATCTACCTTTCCGCCGTGCTGACTCTGGCAATCATTGCTGCTTTCGCAGCAGGGCTCTTTGGCTATCGGGCGAATATCAATTTCACTCGCTCTGAGGCAGAACGCCTTGCCGCGGAAGCCAACAACCTGATGCTTACCCAGGGTGACACAAACTTGATCGCACTGCTCACGATACGCTCATTGAACATGCATTACACGCCCACGGGTGATGCCATACTGGCTGACCTGACAACCCTTGAGCGTCCACCGCGCGAATTGCGAGGTCATCTGTCTGATGTATGGGGCGCCGATTTTTCCCCGGACGGCAAGGTTCTGGCAACCGGTAGCAGCGATAATACCATCCGGCTTTGGGACCTCGCTACCGGAGAAACGATCCGTACTCTTTCCGGCGATATGAGTAGTGTCGAAGAGATCGCATTCTCGGCGGACGGTAACTACATTGTGGCTGCTGGTTGGGAAGGTACTACCGATAACAATGTCTCCTTATTTAGTGTCGCCAACGGCCAAGTAGTAAGAGTGTTCTCAGGTCACAGCGCGGCAGTGCACGATGTATCTTTCTTCCCGGATGGCAAATCTGTTGTCTCAGGAGGTGAGGATTTCACTGCCCGTATTTGGGATGTTGCGACCGGTCAGACAGTGCGCGTTCTCACGGGCCATAGAGATGCCATCACACGTCTGGCTGTTTCTCCAGATGGGAAGTATGTGGTCACGGGCAGTGTGGATCAAACTGCTCGCCTGTGGGAGGCTGCGACTGGTAAGGATGTACGAATCTTTAATCATCCTGAAGTTGTCAGCGCAGTTGCCTATTCCCCCGGTGGCAAATACTTTGCCACTGGCTGCGAAGACCTCGTGGTTAGACTCTGGGAAGCATCCACAGGGCAGATGGTGCGTGAATTCTTGGGCGTAGATGCGTTGGGAATAGAATTCTCACCGGATGGTCGTCTTTTGCTCACAGGAGGTGGTGACAGAATCGCTTCACTCTGGGATCTTGCGAAGGGGAAACCCATTCGTTTCTTTACCGGTCATGCCGCCGCCGTGCAGACAGTGACATTCTCGCCGGGTGGTCATCAAATTGCGACGACCAGCAATGATGGAATTGTGAGAGTCTGGAGCTTGCAGATCGCCTTGATAGGAACGCAATTCATCGGGCACAATGCAAATCTTAAACAAGCTTCGTTCTCCCCAGACGGCAAATATGTCGTTACTGCCGGTATCGATGGCACCGCTCGTCTATGGAACCGACAGACTGGGCAACCGATTGTCACTCCGGTCAGCCACACCGATGAAGTCCGTGGTGCTGTCTTTTCTCCTGATGGGGAGATCGTTCTCACCGCCAGCGCGGATGGCACGGCCAGACTCTGGGATGCAGTCACAGGCAAAGAGCTATTACGGCTCGAAGGGCATACAGACGCAGTAAACCGAGCGGCATTCTCTCCAGATGGTAAGTACATAGTCACTGCCAGTTGGGATGGCAGCGCGCGGGTCTGGGATCCTCGAACCGGGC
>JAICRQ010000154.1 GCA_025966435.1 Anaerolineales bacterium
CAACAAGCGCCCGCGCGTGTGTTCATGCCATCCGGTGCAAATCTGCCGATCACTGTCCTGAACGGCGCGCCGGGCTACATCAACTTGCTGGATGCGCTCCATAGCTGGCAGCTGGTCCGGGAGCTGAAAGCCGCTTTAAATGTGCCTGCCGCTGCTTCGTTCAAGCACGTCAGCCCGGCGGGCGTTGGTGTTGCCGAGCCATTGCCCGATGTTCTCAAAAGAGCTTACTTTGTCGAGGACCTTACACTCTCTCCCATTGCGATCGCCTATGCCCGTGCACGCGGCGCGGACCGCCTCTGTTCTTTCGGTGATTGGATTGCCTTATCGGATCTGGCAGATGAGTCAGTCGCCGCGCTAATTGCTCGCGAAGTTTCCGATGGTGTCATTGCGCCCGGTTATGAACCAGCAGCACTCGAAATGCTTAAAACAAAAAAACAGGGGAAGTATGCCGTCATTCAGATTGATCCGTCATACGAACCACCGGAGAGTCGCGAACTTCGCGATGTGTTTGGCATCCGTTTTGAGCAGCGCCGTCATGACCGTCTTGTCGCTCCTTCCGATTTTTCCAATGTTGTGACAGCCAATCGACATTTGCCCGAATCTGCTGTCCGCGACTTGACCATCGCCTGGATCACTCTCAAATACACGCAATCAAATTCCGTCTGTTTCGTCTTGGATGGTCAGACGATTGGCGTCGGCGCAGGGCAGCAATCACGTATTCATTGCGTACGTCTCGCTGGCGCCAAGGCAGATGTATGGCGATTGCGCCAGCATCCATCTGTTCTGGCGTTGCCTTTCAAAGAGGGGACGAAGCGCCCTGACCGTGACAATGCCATTGACCAATTTCTGCAACCGGATGTGAGGGATGCAGAGAAAAAGGATTTGGCAAACGTCTTCACGCACCTCCCAGAGCCGTTGACGCAAGAAGAGCGCCGCGCCTGGCTGAATGGACTCGGCGATGTGGTGCTTGGCTCCGATGCCTTCTTCCCCTTCCGTGACAGCATCGACCGTGCCGCAAAAAGCGGTGTGAGATACGTGCTCCAGCCAGGCGGCTCCACCCGGGATGAGGCCGTCATTCAAGCCGCAAACGAATACGGGATGAGCATGATCTTTTCCGGTGTCCGGCTCTTTCATCATTGAGGTGGATCAATGCCCACAGCCATATTGTCTGTTCACGATAAAACAGGGATTATAGAGTTTGCGCAGGGTCTTTCTGGACTAGGCTGGACTCTCCTCGCTTCAGGCGGCACTGCCAGGCTTCTACGGGAAAGCAATATTTCTGTAACGGAGGTCGCAGATTATACAAAGTCCCCCGAGATCCTTGGAGGACGCGTGAAGACGCTGCATCCCGCTATTCACGCTGGATTGCTGGCTCGTTCTACGGAATCGGATCAGCGGGAGCTGCTTGATCTTGGTTGGAATTACATTGACCTGGCTGCAGTGAATCTATATCCCTTTGAAGCGACTCTTGCAAAGCCCAATGTCACCCACGAAGAAATCATCGAAAATATCGATATCGGCGGGGTAGCGCTGATCCGCGCGGCAGCGAAGAATCATCAACGGGTCATCCTGGTTTGCGATCCCTCCGATTACGAAAGCGTTTCATCCGCGCTGAGAGAGGATAGGGTTTCTCTGGCGGTACGCAAAGGTCTTGCACACAAAGGGTTTCAAGTCACTGCCCGGTATGACACTATGATTTCTGAATATCTTAAGGATCCCTAAACCCTTCATCACGGGTTTGTGCAAAGCTATTGACACATCTCATTTTTGGAGTAGAATACCGCCCAATATGTATTACCCATTTGCGTTGCCGCGTAGCCGTCGTCCGAAACCTGCTTCTCACAGAGAAGGTCGGGTCCTTTCTGTTTGGATGATGAATTAGCAAACGCAGCGTGCGCTGACACACCTACAATCAACCAAAACAGCCCTCCTTCTCGGAGGGCTGTTTTTATTTTCCCGACGTACATAGACCCGAAGGGTTTTGCCTGTAAGACGAGATCTCGTTTTACAAGAGATTCAAAACTTAGAGCAGGTCGGTTTGCCAAGTAAACCCTTGGGGTCTTAAACAAAATCAAAGGAGTAATTATGAGTTCCAAAGCAAAGCCGTACGTCAAGAAGGTTGTCCTCGCCTATTCAGGCGGGCTAGATACGTCGGTCATCGTGCCATGGCTGAAGGAAAACTATGGCTGCGAAGTGGTGTGTTTCTGCGCCGATGTGGGGCAGGGCGATGAAGACCTGGCAGGGCTGGAACAGAAAGCGCTCAGGAGCGGTGCGAGCCAGTTCATTCTGCACGATATGAAGGAGGAATTTGCCGGCGACTATCTCTTTCCCATGCTCAAGATGGGCGCTGTCTATGAACACAAGTATTTACTGGGCACCTCCGCTGCCCGTCCTTTGATCGCAAAACATCTGGTGGATGTTGCCCACGAGGTCGGTGCGGACGCGGTTGCGCATGGCGCGACGGGCAAAGGGAACGATCAGGTCCGTTTTGAGCTCACGGTCATGGCGCTCGACCCGCGGCTCAGAATCATCGCTCCCTGGCGCGAGTGGAATATCCGCTCTCGTGAAGATGCGATTGCGTACGCTGCGAAACACGATGTTCCTGTAACCGCAACAATAAAGTCTATCTATAGCCGCGACTCGAATCTATGGCACCTCTCCCACGAGGGGGGATTGCTCGAAGATCCGTGGAACGAACCGGAAGAGGTGATGTATCAAATATCCACATCGCCCGAGAATGCTCCCAAACAAGCAGAATATGTAGAAATCGAATTCGAAAGCGGCAGTCCTTGCGCTGTGAGCGGCCAGCAACTTTCACCTGCAAAGATCATTGAAACCCTAAATGCTATCGGCGGCACGCACGGCATCGGACGTGTCGATCTTGTGGAGAATCGTTTAGTCGGAATGAAGTCGCATGGCGTGTATGAAACACCTGGCGGCACGATTCTGTTGTATGCCCACCGCGAGCTCGAGTCGCTGGTGTTGGACCGCGAGACAATGCACTTCAAGGAAATGGTCGCGGTGAAGTATGCAGAGCTCACTTATCACGGTCTGTGGTTCACGCCGCTGCGCGAGGCGCTTGATGCATTTGTTAATGCGACTCAAGGACCTGTTACAGGCAAAGTACGCCTTAAACTCTATAAGGGCAACATCATTGTGGTGGGTCGCACGTCGCCGTTCAGCCTCTATCGAGAGGACTTTGCCACTTTTGGGCAGGAGGATGTCTACGACCAGAGTCATGCCGAGGGATTTATCCGTCTGTTTGGCTTGAGCCTAAAAGTTCGAGCACTGAATGGCCTTCCTGTTTCGGGCCTCGACATGCCCAAGCCCGATTACTCACGTTTCAAGAGAGATTAGGATGAATATACAGAAACACGTACACACGTATACAGGTAAACACGTCGGTGATTCATTTATCTACCTGGAGGCACTATGACCCTTTGGGGTGGGCGCTTCTCAAGCAAGCTCAATGATCGAGCCTGGGACCTTAATTCTTCTCTGCTTGTGGATCAACGCCTGACGCTTCAGGATATTGAGGGGAGCCGCGCCTGGGCAGGTGCAATCCATCAGGTTGGGATTCTTTCCGATAAAGAGCATTCTTCCATCTGCGTTGGGCTGGCTGCCATCCGTGAAGAGTTTACTGCGGGACGGTTTTCCTTCGCACCTTCTGACGAAGATATCCACACCGCCATCGAACGCCGCCTCACCGAATTGATCGGTGAAGCAGCAGGCAAACTTCACACGGGGCGAAGCCGGAACGATCAAGTTGCAACGGATTTTCGATTATGGATGCTGGAGGCGATTCCTGCTCTCACGACTACAATGAGTGATTTACAGTCCGCCCTGGTAGAACAAGCGGAGCTTGCCGGGGAGACGCTCATGCCCGGTTATACCCATTTACAGCGTGCCCAGCCGATATTGCTCGCACACTGGTGGTTAAGTCATTATTGGCCGCTACAGCGAGATCAGGAGCGGCTGCAGGATTTGACAAAACGTGTTTCTGTGCTGCCCTTAGGCTCCGGTGCGCTGGCTGGCGTACCTTTTGATATCGACCGTCTTGCCTTGGCAAAATCGCTTGGCTTTGCAGAGGTCTCTCAAAATAGCATTGACGTCGTTTCTGATCGAGACTTTGCCGCGGAATATTTATTTTGCACCACCATGATTGGCATTCACCTGAGCAAGCTCGCCGAGCAAGTTATTTTATTTACGACCGCTGAGTTTGGATTACTCGAATTATCGGATGCCTACGCAACTGGCTCAAGCCTGATGCCCCAGAAGAAGAATCCCGATGTGTTTGAGCTGACGCGCGGCAAGGCTGGGACGTTGATCGGGCTGCTCACGGGATTGCTCGCTGTTTTGAAAGGCTTGCCCTCCACATACGATAAAGATCTCCAGGAGGATAAGGCGCCTGTTTTTCAAGCAACGGACACCCTGCACGCGATTCTGCCTGTCCTCGCCGGTGCAC
Source organism: Anaerolineales bacterium (assembly GCA_025966435.1). Classification (GTDB taxonomy): domain Bacteria; phylum Chloroflexota; class Anaerolineae; order Anaerolineales; family Villigracilaceae; genus Defluviilinea. Next base: position 4,466 of record JAICRQ010000154.1, read on the forward strand.
TCAGAACGATCAAGGTCAAACCCGTGCGATTGCGTAATGCGATTGACTCCACAATGCTGGCGACGGATCTCGCGGATTATCTGGTCAATAAAGGGGTTCCTTTTCGAGAAGCACATGCGATGGCGGGACAAGTGATCCGAGAGGCGGGAGACAATTCGTTAGAAGAAATCTCACTCGAGGTGTATCAGAAGATTGGTCCATTTGACGAGGACGTCTTTCAGGTCTTCGATCCTCGAATGTCCGTTCAAAAGAAAAATTCAATTGGGGGTACAAGTCCCCAGTCGGTTAAATATCAAATCCAAAGAATCAAAGGAGAATGAACATGGCTACTGTATCTTGCCCTGAATGTGCGGCAGAGCTCACACTGGTGGAAGGAACCGAGGTAGGGGAGCTCATCGTTTGCTCGGACTGTGGCGTTGACCTGGAGGTTACGTCGCTGCAGCCCGCTGCGGTGCAGCTTGCACCTCGGGAAGAAGAAGATTGGGGCGAATAGAAGATGGAAAATGGACGATAGACAATTGACCATAGGAAATAGACTAGTCAATCGTCTGATTATGGAGAGTTTATGCAACCACGAATGAAATTTGGTGTTCTTTATTCACGTGTCCGTGTGGAAGAAAAATGGATCTTTGGAGCGCTGGAGAAGCGCGGCATTGACTACGAGCGCCTCGATGACCGCTCTATTCATTTCGATCTGGACCATTCCGCCTCCTGGCAGCAATACGACGTGGTGTTGGAGCGCAGCCTGAGCTATAACAGTGGGCTGTATGCACTGCGTTTGTTGAACGCGTTTGGTGTACCAACAGTGAATACCGCCGCGGTCGCAGAAGTGTGTGGAGACAAGTTGATGACCAGCGCGGCGCTCGCGCGTGATGGTGTACCACAGCCGCATAATGCAGTGGCTTTCAGCCCAGAGGCGGCATTAGAAGCGATCGAGGCATTTGGATACCCCGTCGTGTTGAAGCCCGTGGTCGGCTCGTGGGGGCGATTGCTCGCAAAGATCAATGACCGCGACGCGGCAGAGGCGGTGCTGGAGCATAAATCGACGCTGGGATCGGTGCAGCATTCGGTGTTTTACATCCAGGAATACATCGAGAAGCCTGGGCGTGACATCCGTGCGATTGTGATTGGAGATAGTGTACTGACCGCCATGTACCGCAAGTCTGAGCATTGGATCACGAACACGGCGCGCGGCGGCGAGGGAGAACTGTGTCCCATCACGCCTGACATTGAAGACTTATGTCTGCGCGCCGCGAAGTCTGTCGGCGGTGGGGTACTGGCTGTCGATCTGGTGGAGCATCCCGAAAAGGGACTGGTCGTGAATGAGATCAACCACACGATGGAATTCCATACCATGCAGCCCGTCAGCGGAGTCGATATTGCGGGTGAAATCGTAGAGTATGCCATGAGCGTTGCCAGGGAGTATGCATGAAAACAACGGTATCGATCCTGGGTGGCTCCGGGTATGGGGGCGGAGAACTGCTGCGATTATTGCTGGCGCATCCATGTGTGGAAGTTAAGCAGGTCACGTCGCGCTCGCACCTGGGAGAATACGTCTATCAAGTCCACCCGAACCTGCGCAAGCGGACCCAGCTCAAATTCAGCGATCCCGCTGTGCTGGAGCCGGTCGATATTCTGTTCCTCGCCCAGCCGCACGGACAGGCACAACATCACATTGAGGAGTATACTCAACTCTCGCCCAAGATCATCGACCTATCGGCTGATTTTCGTTTGAAAGATCCAGAAGTATATGAGCAGTGGTACGGTGAGAAACATTCAGCACCGAAATGGTTAAGCAAATTTGTGTATGGACTGCCTGAACTCCACCGCGTCGAACTGGCAACCGCAACTTATGTGAGTGGCGTGGGTTGTAATGCCACGGCGAGCAACCTGGCGTTGTTACCATTGATTAAAGCCGATCTGTTAGACACGTCTTCTCCAATTTATATCGAGATCAAAGTGGGTTCCTCGGAGTCGGGCGCTGAAGGAAATGTGGGCTCACACCATGCGGAACGCGCCAATGTCATTCGAACCTTCTCGGCGTTCGGTCATCGTCACACGGCAGAGGTGATTCAGGAGATGGGAGTAGACAACGTCTCGCTCACTATGACCGCCGTGGATTTGGTGCGCGGCGCGCTTGCAACCGCGCATGCCAGGGTGAAACAAGGCGCTTCAAACAAGGATCTATGGAAGGCGTATCGCGCTGTGGCAAATGAAAACCCATTTCTGCGCGTAGCCAAAGAGCAGCGTGGTATCTATCGGGTGCCGGAGCCGAAGATCCTGGCAGGCACGAATTATGCTGACCTTGGTTTTGAATTGGATGAGAGCAATGGACATGTCGTCGCCATGTGCGCGATCGATAACCTTATGAAGGGCGCCTCTGGTTCAGCAGTGCAGTGTATGAACCTGATGATGGGATGGGACGAGACATTAGGTTTGGAGTTTATAGGACTGCATCCGATATAAATAACTGATATTCGGAATTCGAATTATCGATGCTCGAGTATCGAATCCGTTGGAACATGACATTATGACAGAACAGACATCCATCACAGTCGTAAAACTTGGAGGCACGGCAGGCGTGAATTTTTCCGCGATCTGCTCGGACGCGGCTAAGCTACTGAAGCAAGGAAAGCGATTTGTCTTCGTGCACGGCGGTTCGGTAGAAGCGAATTCGCTTGGCGAGGCATTGGGCGCGCCCCCGAAGATGATCACATCGCCTTCCGGGTACACGTCGCGCTATACGGACCGCAAGACGCTGGAGATTTTCTTGATGGCGGTGAACGGCAAGGTCAATTCGTTGTTGACCGAGCAGTTGCAGATGCTCGGAGTCAATGCGTTTGGTCTGTGCGGGCTGGATGGCAGACTCATGCAAGCCACGCGCAAGGATGCCGTACAAAGTATAGATACTGGAAAACGAAAAATCATCCGTGATGATTTCACGGGTAAGATTGAATGTGTCAACATTCATCTGCTTTATATGCTGCTGAACGCCGGTTACTTGCCAGTCATCGCACCGGTTGCTGTGAGCGAAAAGGGAGAGGCGCTTAATGTGGATGCAGATCGCGCCGCGGCGACGGTCGCGTCCGCGCTGAGGGCAGAGACACTGATTCTGCTGACGGCGGTTCCAGGACTGATGAAAAACTTCCCCGATGAGTCCACGCTGATCCGGGAGCTGCCGCAGAGTCAATTGTCTGTGGCTGCTGAGATGGCGCAGGGGCGTATGAAGAAGAAAGTCCTTGGCGCGGGAGAAGCGCTCAAAGGCGGCGTGAGCCGCGTTATCATTGCAGATGGAAG
>JAICRQ010000593.1 GCA_025966435.1 Anaerolineales bacterium
ACGACTCGCTCGCTCCTTGCGTGAAACTGGTGTGGTCGCAGGAGATCGGGTGGCAGCTTATATGCCCAACCTGATCGAGACAGCAATCGCCATGCTGGCAGCGACCAGCCTCGGCGCGACCTGGTCCTCATGCGCAACCGACATCGGTCCTGCCGCGGCGGTCGAACGGCTGGGGCAGATAGAGCCGAAGGTCATGATCACGGCTGATGGATATTTCTACAAAGGCAAGGTCTTTGATACGCTGGGTCATGCCGCGGAAGTCGTTCGAGGGATCTCATCTTTGCAAAAAGTAATTGTTGTTTCCTATACGCGGGAGAGACCGGATATTTCCCAAATCCCCAATGCGGTCCATTATGATGATTTTCTTTCAAAAGAAGATCGTCCAGAAATCGAATTCGTGCAGTTGCCTTTCGATCATCCTCTTTATATTATGTTCTCCTCCGGTACGACAGGCAAACCCAAGTGCATGGTGCAAGGTGCGGGTGGAGTGTTGATCAATCATCTTAAAGAATTGCTTCTGCACACCGATCTGAAACGCACGGACCGCATCCTGTATATCACCTCCTGCAGCTGGATGATGTGGAACTGGTTGTTGAGCTCTCTGGCAGTGGGCGCGACGATCGTGCTTTACGACGGTAACCCGAATTATCCTGACCCGGGCGCGATGTGGAAACTGATTCAGGATGAGAGGGTCACGATCTTTGGCTGCAGCGCGAGTTACCTTCACTTCCTGAAGAAGGAGAATTTCTCGCCGGGTAAAAACTATGATCTTGCTTCTCTGCGGGAAATCTCGCAGACGGGCTCGCCTCTCTCTACCGAGGGCTTCGAATACGTCTATCGTGATATCAAACCAGATTTGCACTTCAACTCGATCTCAGGCGGCACCGACATCAACGGATGCTTTGCTGCGGGCAGCCCGATTTTGCCTGTCTACGCGGGTGAGCTGCAAAGCGCGGCACTGGGGATGAAGATCAAAGCGTATGATGAAACGGGCAAGCCTATTTTTGACGAGCAGGGAGAGCTGGTTTGTGAAGCGCCTTCTCCTTCCATGCCCTTATATTTTTGGAACGACCCGGATGGCTCCAAGTATTACAGTGCCTACTTCGATGTGTACCCTGGCATCTGGCGGCACGGTGATTATGTGTTGTTTCACAGCGATACAGGTGGAATTACGTTCTATGGACGTTCCGATGCTGTGCTAAAACCCTCGGGTGTGCGGATCGGCACCGCCGAGGTTTACGCCCAAATGGAGAAGCTCCCGGAGATCGCGGACAGCCTTGCAGTGGGACAGAACTATCAGGACGATCAGCGCGTGATCCTGTTCGTCAAACTGGCAGCAGGCTATGCCCTGACAGATGAGTTGAAAGACAAGATCCGTAAAACGCTGCGTGAGAATGCTTCGCCGCGCCATGTGCCCGCTCTCATCCTGGAAACACCAGATATTCCATATACACTCAATATGAAAAAGGTCGAGAGCGCGGTGACGAATATTATCAATGGACGAGCAGTGACGAATAAGGACGCTCTGATCAACCCAGCGTCCCTGGAATATTTTGAAAAAATCTTGCCAGAGTTAAGGTGATTGACATGCCATGCAATTGCTGTGAAATCACAGATAGTGCGTTTACCGAAGAGGAAGCCAAAGCAGAACTGCGGCAATATCGCCGTCGGGGACCGATGAAGCAAACAAAATTAATGCTTGAAGCTATTCGTTCATTGAGGTTGAAAAAAGCGAATCTGATCGATATTGGCGGCGGGATCGGTGCGATCCACCATGAGTTGCTGGGGGATGTGGCAGATGAGGCGACTCACGTCGACGCCTCTTCTGCATACTTGAAAGAAGCAAAGCAGGAAGCCGCCCGCCGTGGGCACAGTGAGCAGGTGAGATTCATCCATGCCGATTTTACAGATGTCGCTTCCGAATTGCCAAAGGCAGATATCGTCACGCTCGACCGCGTCGTATGCTGCTATCCTGACTTTCGCCGGTTGCTGAAAGCCGCCGCGGAACACAGCCAGCGTGCGCTGGCATTCACGTATCCACGTGAGGTCTGGTATCTGCGGATTGGATTGACGGTCATAAACTTTTTTCAAACGCTTCGCAGGGATCCGTTCCGCGTGTTCCTTCACCCGGTCGCGGAAATGGATGCGTTTCTGAAACGAGAGGGTTTCACGCGAGTCACTCTGCGACGTCTTTTCGTATGGGAGATGGCGTTATATCAAAGGCTGTAGGTCATGTTTGTAACGTGACAGATTACAGAAC
>JAICRQ010000143.1 GCA_025966435.1 Anaerolineales bacterium
CAGGTAATTTGGTCACACTTTTTGCTTTGACCAGATCATCTTTGTCAGGGTTTCTACCGGTAAACTGACTGGTAACAATCACTCCATCCACCAGAAAGAACTCTGCCTGCATGATTTCATCTGTTATATCCAGGTCAATGGTGAGGGAATGTGATCCGTGTTTTTTCTTGACATCGGCAAATATTTTGATGTGGTCCGCATCTAATTCTTTTCTGCGCCGTAATATTTTTCCCGCCGACCCGTTTATGACTCCACTTCCTCCTACGTGAGCAAAGACATAGGCCTCTACCCGGATGTAATCCAGATCTGCTTCTGCCGCAATTTCCAAAGAGGTAATATTTGCCGCTTCCAGCATTTGAATCCCAATTGGTCCTTCAAACCGCGTTCTGACCTCTTTAGCAATTTTGGTCATGAGCGCAATGCCTCGTTCATCCAGGGGAGGCTGGATATAAGGCAAGTCGTGATCATTTTCTAGCAGGATACTATCCACACCTGACTGTTTGTAGTGCTCCACGTCAGACAAAGCCTGATCGATTACCCTCTGGTCATCACCATCATACAAAGGCGACCCCGGAAGGGGTAAGACCGCAATCATGGCGGCTAAGAATTTGGGAGGAAGAATTCTTATGTTCATTCTTGATAATCTTTCGGAGAGTATATCAAATATCACTTGGACAAGAACTATTTCCTAAACCACACTTGATCATTAGCTATTAATTTTCTGCAGCAATTCCTACGCAGTTCATTAAATCTAAACGCCCTGAGTTTTTTAGACTAGGGCGTTATTTTGTGACTCCGGGGGGATTCGAACCCTCAACCAATTGATTAAGAGTCAACTGCTCTACCATTGAGCTACGGAGCCATATCGCTTATTCAACGCAGCCGATAGACCTACTAAATTAAGAGTCAATGCCCGGTTGTGGAGTTTGTCGGCCGTTTTTTTATGCGCACGGTATTATACCCGATGCGGAACGCGTGTCAATAATGGATGCTAATCTTTGTGTGCCCATATTCCCTGTATAATTGGGCAGCCAGGTCCATCTAAATGAGCTATTCAGAGACGTCATCATCGCCTCATTCTGAGGATACACCAGAATTTGTTTCTGCGCGCGCACGCCGCCGGCGCGCCTTGCGCCGCGCCCAGTTCCCTACAGATGAAGCCGGTCGCGCCGAGCTGTTCGCGCACCTGGTTCGTCGCGCTTTTCCCTCGTATGAGTTGTTTGTCTTTTCGTTAGTCGCCGGGGCGATTTTAGGACTCGGATACTTATTCAACGCGCAGGCATTTCTGATCTTCGGCATTCTCGTGGCGCCCCTGCTGACTCCCTGGGTCGGTACGACGCTTTCGATTGTCGCCGGGGCGCTTCGTCTCTTCCTACAGACATTCACCGCCCTGCTAATCAGTGCTCTGATCGTATTCCTCGGCGCGTGGCTCGCCGGCTTCGCTTCACGTCCTTTCCAACCCATCACCCTGAACGAAGCCTTTATTCATAGCCGCCTATGGTGGTATGACCTGGTCGCGCTCACGATCGGGGCAATCCTCATCACGGTCTCATTTGTACGCTCCGAGGATCGTCCCTATCTCCCCAGCGCGCTACTGGCGTATGAGCTGTTTCTCCCGCTTTCCGCGGCAGGCTTCGGGCTGGGCAGCGGTGTGGGACTGGGAGAGATCTGGCCACACGGATTGTTTGTCTTCTTCGTCCATCTGGCGTGGGCAACCATACTTGGACTCCTGACCCTGTTCTTCCTGCGGTTCTATCCCACCTCATTCGGCGGATTTGTCTTTACTGGACTCATCGCAATTGCCCTGATCATAGTCATTGTCATTTATACAGACTTTGGGAATTGGATCGGGATACAGACCGGGCTCACGCCGCCGACGCCTGTTACCGTTATTGAATCGACAGCCACTTTCTCCGCGATCCCATCCATGACATCCTCGGCTTCCGCCACGCGGGAAACGCCCGCCATCCCCGCGCCTGTGAGCACGGCTTCACGCACAGCCCGACCCTCCTCCACACCTGCCACTCTTCCTGCAACAGAAACATCCACGGCAACCGTGACCGCTGAACCGACACCGATTCTGGCTGTGATACGCGCGGCAGAAGGCGGTGGCGCATTCATCCGTGAGCAGCCAGGCGGGCAAGCGTTGATCACGCTTGCCAACGGCGCGACCGTCACGATTGTCCCCAACGACTTTCAGGAAGTGAATGGCATCATCTGGGTTCATGTGCTTGCGCGTGTGGAGGACCGGCAGGTGGAGGGCTGGATACTCCAAACTCTGTTACAAACTGCCACGCCCATCGCAGACTGGCAGCCTTCGCCTACACCATAAATACTTTAGTTCTTCCAGCAGTTGAACTGCTGGAAGAACTATTACACCAAGGAGCTTTATGCCAATTCACTTTGGAACTGACGGCTGGAGAGCCGTTGTCTCAGACACGTTTACGTTCGATAATCTGCGCATTCTCACCCAGGCGATTGCTGACGCGATTGGCTCCGATCACTGGGATAAATCGGGGAACGGCGGTCCCTGCCCAGACCCGCGAAAGATTGTGGTGGGCTTCGATACGCGCTTTCTTTCCGACCGCTACGCAGGGGAAGTGGCGCGCGTGCTGGCGGCAAATGGATACACGGTGCTGCTCGCGCAATCCGACGCGCCGACGCCCGCCATTTCGTATGCCGTTAAGCATCAGTGCGCGATCGCGGGCGTGATGATCACTGCATCCCACAATGCGCCGCGCTACAACGGAGTCAAGCTGAAAGGCGCGTTCGGTGGCTCTGCCTTATCCGAACAATGCCGACGTGTGGAAGTCTATATCAATGACAACGAGCAGCAGGCGCGCGGTCCCAACCTGATGGATTTCAAAAAGGCGCGCGAAGCTGGCCTGATTCAAAAATTCAATCCCCTCCCCGCCTACTTCGACCAATTGCGAACCTTGATCAACACGGATGTAATTGCAGAGAACCCACGGCGTTTTGTGGTCGATGCGATGTACGGTGCGGGACGCGGCGTAATCAAGTCCTTCCTGCAAGGGACCGGCTGTGAGATCGCCGAGATACGCGGAGAGATGAACCCGGGGTTTGGGGGCGTACATCCGGAACCGATCGCCAAATACCTGGGAGCGTTGGCTTCTGCGATCAGCTCAGGGATGGGCGATTTTGGCATAGTGACCGATGGCGACGCTGACCGAATTGGCGCCATGGACGAACGTGCCACATTTGTCGATCCACACAAGATCATGGCGTTGTCGTTGAAGTATCTTGTTGAAACACGCGGTTGGACAGGTTCCGTCGTGCGGACCGTTTCGACCACTCGCATGATCGACCGCCTGGCAGGACGCTACGGACTCAAACTTCACGAAACGCCGGTAGGATTCAATCACATCGCCGATTGCATGATGTCTGAAGATGTGCTGATCGGCGGCGAAGAATCTGGCGGTATCTCCTTTAAAGGACACATCCCCGAAGGGGATGGACCCGCGATGGGATTACTGCTTGTGGAGATGCTCGCGGCATCCGGCAAGACTCTGCATGCCCTCGTCGAAGAACTGCTCGAGGATGTGGGACCCGCCTTTTACGAACGCGTGGACCTGCGCCTAAGCCGTCCGGTGGCAAAGGCAGAGATGACGGAATTCCTCACGAAACGAGCCCCATCAGAGATTGGTGGGCAGACGGTTTGCGATGTCAGCCAGCGCGATGGCGTCAAATACATTATGTTCGACGACTCGTGGCTGCTCATTCGCCCATCCGGCACGGAGCCTGTGCTGCGTGTTTACGCCGAAGGACGTACACAGCCGATGGTGAAGGCATTGTTGAAGTATGGAGAACAGGTGGCGGAAAGCGTCGTGTAAATAGTCAATGTAATTGCGAGGAGGAGTGCAGCGACATGTGGTTAGGAGTGATTTGTGGCAGCTGAAATCGTCATCTTCGATATCGACGGTACGCTCGCGGATGTATCCGAGCGAATCCACCACGTAAGGAAAAAGCCGAAGAACTGGAATGCCTTCTTTCAGGGCATGGCGCAGGATAAGGCAATTCATTCGATGGTACGTCTGTGCAATATCCTGTTTGCATCGGGCATTCACATCGTCCTATGCTCGGGCAGGAATGAAGAACACCGAACACAAACTATGGAGTGGCTCGCGCAACAAGGCGTCAATTACCATGATCTATTGTTGAGAAAAGTTAACGATCGCCGCAGTGACACAGAGGTCAAGCGCGACCTGCTTGCGACGCTGGACAAAAGCAAAATCCTGTTTGTTGTGGAAGATCGCAGCCGCGTAGTGGAGATGTGGCGCTCAGAAGGTCTGGTCTGTTTGCAGTGCGCGCCGGGAGAGTTCTAGTTCGGAATTCAAAGCCGTACCATGCAAGGTTTTCATACTTCCCTGCGGTGAAAACTTCGTTTCAAAGAAAAACTCAAAGATCTCTGCCAGCAGGACCTTGATGCCCACCCACATCGAGTGGCGCATGATCTGAAGGTAGCGCTTATCTTTTCCGAACGCTAAACGTTTCAACGCTTTCGGGCGAAGGTGGAAAAGAATCTCCGTCAGTTTCACACCAAGAAATAACTCGAATGGTTTTAGATAACGAGTCGCAAGCACCTGGTTGCGATAGGACCATTTATCGAGGTCGATCTGAATTACTTGATATGCATCCGTGGATCTTCCCTGCGCGGTCCAGAAGTGCGGGGTGAGGTACATGGCGTTGAGGATGTCCGAGTCGAGTTTGAGCATGCCTTTGAATTTCTGAAGGATCGTCTTCCAGCTTTCCTCTTCCAAACCATAAATGATATTTGTGAGGCTGATAATATTGTTCTCTCGCAAAAGCCGCACAGCTTCTTTTGAAACCTCGAATGGATTGTTCTTGCGAATATTCGTCACCACTTCATCGTTCAACGTTTCGATTCCCATGACGATGTAATCCACCCCTGCACGTTTATAGAGGGGAATCAAGTCCGCGTCTCGTACGACGTCCGCTGCGGTCATGTTGAGGTTGAGGGAAAGGCCGAGGTCGGCTTCGGCGATCAATTCAAGGATTCGTTTCGCGACCTCCCGGTCTGCGGCAAAATTCTCATCAGCAAACCAGACGATTTTCACGCCATATTGGTTTGCCAGAATCTTCAACTGCTCCACGATATTCTCCGGACTGCGGTGCCTCCACTTCTTCCAGAACATCCATTGACCGCAATATGTGCAGGTCAACGTGCAGCCGCGGCTGAATTGCAATCCTGCGGCGTTCTTGAAGCCGAACATGGAATAACGTTGCCAATCGACGAGCTCCCAGCCAGGACGATATTCATCCAGGTTTTTAATCGGTGTACGCGAGCGATTGACGATGACCTCTTTCCCTCTGCGCCAGGTAACACCGTCTACGTAGCTGAGATCGTCTGTTTTCTCCCAGGTACGGATCAAGCCCACAATCGTCTGTTCCCCTTCTCCACGTACGATCGCGTCGATCTCCTCACACTCAGCCATCACAACCTGATGTGCATACGAAGGATATACGCCACCGTATACCACACGGAGATGCGGGAGCTTTTGATGAATTGCTTTTATTGTTTTGATCGCGATCTTATGTGCTGCTGTGGAACCCGAATGCCCTAGCAGGATATAGTCTGCGTGGAAATCAGTAATTTCCTTGATCAGCCGCGGAAACGACCATCCGTATAAATCATGATCGATCAATTTCACAGTAAAGCCTGCATCGATCAGCGGTCCCCCGACACTGACGAGCCCAAGCGGAATGAGATACCCTAACCCATTTGCATTGGCAATGAAGTGCCTTGCCGGATTTATTAATATAATTCTCCCAGCCATCTCGCCTCCTTGAATTGGACAATGCAGACCTTCTTTATTGTGAATTTTATCACTATTAGACGATTTGTCAAGTACGTCAAGATGGCATCCTGACAACACTAACGTTCATACACTGGCGGTTTGATAACCCGCCCCACAGTCAAAGTCAAAACAAAGACCCTGAAAGCTTTGCAGCCTTCAGGGTCTTTTTACATTAAAGGTAATTCATTACGAGGGTGCAGATCTCAATCTTCTCACGAGGAAGATCACGGCGACGAGCGCAATGGCAACCAGCATTAAGCCTGGTGCGCCGAAATCGTCCACAAAGCCTGTGTTAGGCAGCGCAGTGGAGGTGGGAATAATCGTTTGTGTCGAGACAGCAATCTGAGTGAAAGCAGCGCCTACGGTTGCCGTAGCAGGATTCGATGTGGCAGTAAATGTAGCCGTCGCTTCGGCGATCACCGGCGTATTGGTGGGAGGCACAGTGTTGGTCACGGCGGCGGTCTGAGTGAGGTTCTGTGCAATACTCGTCTGAGTTACGCCCGCTTGTACGGTCGCCTGCTGCTGAGTCACTTGCGCGATGACGGTTGCTTCATTTTGCTGGTTGGTGTTATTCCTGAGGAAAAAATACCCAACGATACACAGAAGCCCCAGAAGGACAAGCCCGCCGAGGATACCGGCGACGAGCAAAAATGTACGATTACTTGACTCTTCCGGTGGGTTGGGGTCATCGAACTCGGGATCATCATAGGTCGTCATGCTGCACTCTCCTCTAGATCATGTTTCTGATTCACAGCGCGTGCTCTACATCCATCGTTCCAACCGTTATGGGCAAAACCAAATAAGGATTATCCCACAACTTCCAGATTTACCAAAGGCACGAGCACGATCTCACCGTCTTCCAGCTTCACTTCTGCAGCTTGGGCGCGTAGTCCGCTTGGCAACGTGCTCAGCCCTGGGGACAATGAGGACAAGGTGCCGATCATCCCGGCATGGGGCGGACGGCGCAGGCGGACGGTTTGCCCCGCGCGAAAGGGTTCGAAGCTGTTCGGTTCAGGTGGCTCCGTAGTAACCGGAAGCGGAATGATCACTTCGGGGCGATTCCCGTAATAACGGTCGAAGTGTTCCGCGTTCACCGTGACCTCGCGTTTGTCGTTCGTCGTCAAGAGTCTGTACGCGGCTGAATTCATAGGCATGGAACCAAACCCGTCAGTTACGAGGATCGGATAGCGCATCTGATAGGCAGGCACGATCAAAGGCGAGAGCAGGCTGGAAAGGATCAAGCCACGCACGGGCAGCTCTGCCGCAGCTTTGAGTGTTTCCAGGTCACGCACGTGTCCACCTAAAATCACCGACCCGCGCAGACTCACGTCGAGCCGGTCTGCCGTGAGGACTTCATCCGGCTTTTGCAGTAGATTGACCATCAAACCATTATCAATACGGCCGTTCCCCCACACCCCTTGAATCAGTGCGCCCGCGGTCTGGATGACGACGCCGCGTTCGGGCAACACCTGGGTTACCACACCGGGTAATCCTGCCCGCAATTCCACGCGCGTATCGCCGACTTCCATCAACACTTGGCCGCTGCCCACAATCATCACGCGTCCTGCACGCGGCGCCTTGATCGAACGGGACATTAAGCCTCCGCTTTCCGCAACCAGCGCGCCCTGCATCACCCGGTCACCTGTATTAACCTTGATCATCTTATCCGCGACATTTACAGGCACGCCGAATGTGCGTGCCACATCGAAGAGCACATGCTCACGCGCATAATTGGCTTCCGCAATCACGTCGGTTGGGTTCACACGCTGGTTGACGTGAGCGTTCACTTTGCCGGCAACCGGCAGGGTTCGCTCACGGACGATTGTAGCAAGAGGCAGCACATGAAGCATCGGAGCAAGCATTCTAGCCTCCCACCGCGTATGACCATCTTTTCATCAGCTCACGCCGCCGCACGGGGTCATTCGGAATCTGCAATGGGCGCCCGCGCGCATCGATGACGACTCCTAACGCACCACCTGTCACCATAACCGTGCCATTTTTTCCGGGACCCAGCCCGGCATCGGCGCGATGGAAGGGCTGTAAGCTGAGACGAGCAGTCTGCCCATTGGGCAGCGGCAGGATCTCCAGCCCGCCAAACTTGACCTCGGCACGGGCTTCGGTTCCATCGGCATAGCTGAGCCTGGCGCGCAAGACCTGGTCACCATAGTTCGCAGAAGCAATGACAGATATGACTGTCCCCAAACCAATGAACGCGCCCGAC
>JAICRQ010000551.1 GCA_025966435.1 Anaerolineales bacterium
AGATCAATCAGAAAAATTGCGTCATTGGACTCGTCCATGACGCTACGAAACTGGAGCAATTTTTCTTCCGCCTGTTTGCGATCTTGCAGCTCGGCTTGCAGTCCGGCGAAGGTCTCACGGAGTTTTTCCGTCATTGCGTTCAATTCCCTGTCCAAAGTGCCGACTTCATCCTCGGAAACGACCGGAGCGGAGGCAGCCAGTTCCCCCTTTGTGATGTCAGAGACAGTCTTGCTGAGGGCACGTAACGGCGCGTTAATCCTCCGTGCAAAAACCATCACAGCCGCAATCAGGAGCATCGAAATCGGAAGCCCAAGCATACCAATGCGGACCGCAATCTGACGCGCCACCTCCATCGCGGACTCCGGACCTATAGCAGGCTGCAGAGATTGAAGCGTCTGATGGTATGCAACAAGAATCATGATCCCCGTCGTCATTACGACAAATACAATGGAATATATAACCAGCTTGGTCTGTAATTTGAGTCGTTGAAAGATCGAAAAGAGTTGCTGCATGATTACGGTGTTTCGTCCAATGTCTCAGGAAATTATAGTGTATATAAATTTGCGCCCACCTAACAAAGTCCTTATTAAAAGTCATCCCTCTTATGGTGTACAAACGACTTTGAAGCTTGCCTGCCCGGTCATGATATTTGGCAGCGTCGTCTGCACATCCACGATGTAATCACCGACGCGGAACACTTGATGATAATCCTGCACGGTCTTCGTGTCGCCTGCTACGAACAAGATCTGCTTATCCGGCGATACCACTCCCGCGCTCGACGCCCAGTGCCAGATCACCGTGGCTGGACCGCTTGCCGTGATGCTAGCGGTGATCGCGACTGTCTGAGGAAGAGCGTCGCATGCCACGTTCAGCACCGGCGGCTCGATGCTGACGCTAATGCCGGTCACCATATTCTGCAGTGGTTCGACTACCGGCAGCGACTGCACATCGCCGGTCGTCACTACGAATTCCGCGGAAAGCCAGCAGGAAGTGGAAGGGTCGCTGGGATTCCGGACGTACCACCAGGTGGAGTCTGCGTTTCTGCCAATGATCTCCGCCTGCCTGCCCAGGATCAACGCACCGATAATGGCATAAGAAGTTTCAGGACCAAAACGACAATTGACGGGCTGATCTTTCGGGGAAGCGAGAAAAACACTTGCCGTGGATGTGGGCGTGATCGTAGGGAATTCGAGGCTAACCAGGGTTTCGAAGGGAACAGGCGTAGAACCAGGGATGCTTGATGTCGGCGTATCGGGCATCGGCGTAAGGGTGGATGTATCAGTTGCTGTCGGCGGGGATGTGGGCAGGTTGCAGGACGACAGTGCGACGATCAGTGTGGCGGCGATCCACAGTTGTCTTCTCATCCTTTCCTCCTTTTCAACCTGAATCGTAATCGGTAGGGAATATTATTGCAATGGCTCTTCCGGTAGTCTATCTAAAATTCTTAATAATCTATTGTTACGACCTATGATACAATAATTTTAGAACATTTTTTCTGTTTCGAACGAGAGGAGATACGATGGGCAAAAAGGTACTGGTCTTCGTTGGAACACAAAAGGGCGGCTTTATTTTCGAGAGCAATGAAAAGCGTAAGCGATGGAAAACAAGTGACATTCATTTCAAAAGCTGGAACGTGATGCACATCCAGATGGACCCACGCGACCAGCGTTTACATGCCGCGACTAGTCACTTCGTATACGGTCCCGCCACGCATTACTCCGATGACTTGGGCAAGACCTGGACCCAGGCAAAGCAGGTGCCGCTTCTCTCGCGAGGGTCAAAGTCCGGCAGGCCAGCCAGTACGGTAGAGGAAGCATTCCGCACCGAGGGCGGTGAAAGCATCCAGGAGCAGCCGGAAAAAATGATCAAGGTCTGGAATATCAAACCGGGGCGTGAGAGCGAGCCGAACGTGTTGTATGCCGGCGCGCAGCCTGCCTCTCTCTTCGTCTCCAAAGACCGCGGCGAGACCTGGGAGCTCAATGAGCCTCTGTACGATCATCCACAGCGTGGGCAGTGGAATCCCGGCGCCGGAGGTTTGACCCTGCACACGATCTTACTAGACCCGACGAATCCGCAGCGGATGTATATCGCGGTCTCGGCAGCCGGCTGCTATCGCACCGACGACGGCGGGCAGACCTGGGCGCCCTACAACAAAAATGTACGCGCCGATTTCATGCCAAATAAGTTCCCCGAGTTCGGGCAGTGCGTGCATAAGATGGCAATGCATCCCTCCACCCCGAATTTGATCTATCAACAGAATCATTGCGGCGTGTACCGCAGTGACAATGCCGGTGAAGACTGGATCGACATCGGAGAGGGCAAACTTCCTTCACGCTTCGGTTTCCCCATCGCCGTTCATCCTACCGACCCACACACGGCATATGTAGCACTCGAAGAAAGCGACGAGTTCCGTATGAGTGTGGACGGCAAATTCTCCGTCTGGCGCACGCGTGATATGGGAGATTCGTGGGAACGGTTGACGAAAGGACTACCTGAAAAAGCTCATCTGGTCGTCCTGCGCGAAGCGATGGCAACCGACACGTTTGAAGATGCAGGCATCTACGTGGGCACACATACCGGTCAACTATTTTACAGCCGCGATTCGGGCGATAGCTGGGATTTGATGGCAGACTTCCTACCGCCGATCCAGTCGGTGGAAGCGGCGGTGGTGTAATGTGGAAACGGTAGCCGTCGAACG
>JAICRQ010000083.1 GCA_025966435.1 Anaerolineales bacterium
ATGTTATCCACGCCGATCTCCCCGTAACATAAGACTTCACAAGTTTCCATGCAACCCTCGTGTTTTATTGTTTGACATGTGACCAGATCAGATCGCGACACTTTACAATATCAAGTCCGGTAATCACATTGACAATCTGCTGGGTCTCTGATGTGGCAGTAAACCGGGTAAGACCGCGTAAATTCTGATCCACAAGTTCAACTTCAACGTTGGTTTGTTCGATATGAAAGAGTGTCTCATCCACCAGATATGCTGCGGCGACGGCATCATGCAGCGAACAGCCGTCCTGCTCCCAGCCCATTTTCTCCACTCGGTCAATCCAGCCGGGCGCCTGCGTGCGCAATAAATCTACAGCCGGATGTCCATTCGGAAGTGAGAAGAAATCGCGCCGCGAAAAATGGATGCGGCGCGTGATATCTAATCCGAGGATATGCAGGTCCCATCCAGAGCTGAAAACCATCTGCGCAGCCTCCGGATCACATCGGACGTTGAACTCCGGTGTGGGATTCTGCACGTTGAAGGAGCCGCCCATCACGATGACTTCCCGCGCGAGAGCTATGATGGACGGATCCAAACGGATCGCCAGAGCCAAGTTCGTCAGGGGTCCCAGCGCGAGAATGGAAATCTGCTTAGGATAGGTATGAATGGTGTCGATGATTAAGTTGGCGGCAAGGCACGCTGCCGGGCTGGTGCTCCAGGGCAGGGTTCTTCCATATTCTGATTGCCAACTCGCAAACCAGGCAGTGCCTTCGATCAGTGGTGTCTCTGCACCAGGACCTCGGGGGATGTGTTCTCCGTTCATCCAGGTCAGCAGACGGTCGAGGTTCGAATCTGCATCTTGAACGGGCACATTTCCAAAGACGGAACCGGCGCTAACAACTTCGATCTCCGGATGACGCAGCAGGAAGATCAATGCGGCGCCATCATCCATCTCCGCGCCGGGCGTGCCCAGACCGACATCTGTATCCACATAAACAAGTTTTTTCGTCATAGTACAGAAAAAAGGGGTGCACGTTGGTTGCACTCCCTTTTGGCTTTCATCTATCAAACGGGAATTACACAGGTTCTTCTGCGGGTTTGGCGGCTTCTTCCGCGCGCAGTTGTGCCCGAAAACGGCGTCGAGCCATACTGAGCGCGACCTTCGTACGCAAAGCAATGATGATCAGTACCAGTAACGTGGCGACATTCGGTAATAGCTTTACCAGGTTCGGCGGCAACTCGGTTACATTTTGAACGCGCACCGAAAAGGCATCTGCAAACCCAAAAAACAGACTCGCCAGGAAAACGCCAACCGGATGGTTCACCCCGAACATGGCAGCTGCAATCGCGATCCAGCCCCGTCCGTTGCTCATGTTGCGTGTGAATAATTTCAGATGACCAATAGAGAGGAAGGCACCGCCCAACGCTGCCAGAGCTCCGCTGACCACCAGCGCAAGGGTTTGCAGGAGGATAGCGTTGATGCCCACCGTCTCGGCTGCGCTCTTGTTTTCCCCGACCGCGCGCAGATGACGGCCGCCTGGCATCCGGTACAGATAGATAAACATCACAATGACAGCAAACCAGGAAAAATAGACAATGATGTTATAGCCGCTGAGAATGGGTCCAAGTAAAGGAATGTCTTTGATAAACGGGATCTCGATGTCAGGAATCCGCACAATGCTGGGGTCAGACCAGCTGCCCACGTTGCCGAATAAGGCACGCATCACAAAAACAGTGAGTTCGACGATGATCAGGTTGAACGCAATCGCCAGTATCACGAGGTCCACTTTGTATTTATGGTAAAGAAAGGCAAATAACAGGCCAAGTAAACCACCCGCAACCATGGCAACCAGCAAACCGCCGTAGGAGTTACCCAGGTAATATGCTGCCAGGATCCCCACAAAGGCGCCGAGCAGCATCTTGCTTTCGAGTGCTAAATTAAGCACCCCAGCCTGATTGCAAATCGCTCCACCCAGCGCAGCCAGCAGGATGGGTGTGGCGAGACGGATTCCGCTGTTGAGTAGCTCGACCGTAAAAACGCTAAATAATCCTTCCATGTTAGCCGCTCTCTCTTTTCAACCGGCTGCTTCGCCGACGCGTGGCCCACTCTCGGGCGCGAACGATGTTCTCTTCATAGAGCTTGCCGGCTGCAACAAATAAGATGATGAATCCGATAATGGTGCCTCCTAGCTCGCGCGGAATGTTCAGGTTTAACTGCAAACCGATCTGCGCACCCAGCTTGAGACCGGAAAACAGAATGGCGACAATGAACACGCCAAAAGGATGGACTTGCCCCAGGATGGCGGTTGTCAGACCGTCGAAACCTAAGCCTACGGAGAAACCAGTCATGATTCTGCGGTGGACACCCATGACCTCGATCGCGCCTGCCAGCCCGGCGAGAGCGCCGCTGATGAGCATCGCGCGGATCGCTGCCCGGTCACTGAGGATGCCTCCAAACAGCGCAAACCTCCGGGATTGCCCTGCCATGCGCTGTTCATAGCCGGATTTGGTCCGCCATAAATAAATGTACACAACGATTACGGCGATCACTGCAAGGACAAAGCCCACACCCCATTTGGAACCGGGGAAGAACGACATCAATTGCGCCGATTCATCGATCACGGGAGAATGCGCCACAGCGCTTGTGTCGGCGCGCATGGGGAATTGCACCAGATATTCGACGATCAAAGCCGCAATGGAATTTAGCATAATGGTCGACAGCAATTCGTTGACCCCAAGCTTGACCCGCAGAACGCCGGGGAACCATCCATAGGCCGCTCCCACCAGCATTCCAGCAATGAGAAGAACGGGCGCGTGTAAGATGGGAGGCAGGTGAATGGCATATCCCAGCCAGGCTGCGGCAGCAGCCCCCAGCAGATATTGTCCTTCCTGCCCAATGCTGAACATCCCGGAACGGAACGCTACTACCGCGGACAGACCGGTCAGAATGAGAGGAGTTGCTCGTTCCAAAGTGGTGAGGAAAATACAATTGCCGTATTCCTTACAGCCAAATCCGTTCGAAAAAAGAATGGCATAGGATTCCAACACCGGCTTATTCAGGGTCAGGATGAGGATACCCATGACCACAAGTCCCGAAAGAACAGCCAGCACAGGCACGAGGATGGCATCCAGCAGCTTTTTCCACCGTTGGTTGTTCACGACCTTAGCTCCTGCTGATCAGCCCGCTGAGCGTATTTTAGATCTTGCAAGTTTCCACCTGCCATCAGGATGCCTACTTCCTCTTCCGTGGCTGTGGCGGCATCCAGCTCTCCCTGGATTCTGCCCCGGTAAAGGACTAGTATTCGATCCGAAAGCGCCATGACCTCATCCAATTCCACCGAGACGAGGAGAATTCCTGCCCCTTTATCACGCTCCTCCACCAGAGTTTTATGCACAAATTCAATACTGCCCACATCCAGGCCGCGGGTGGGTTGGTTGGCAATAATGAACGCCGGATCGCCGGATAGCTCACGGCCGACAACTACTTTTTGCAGGTTCCCGCCAGAAAGCGTGGCTATGCCTTCTCCGGGCCGGGCAGCCGCGATCGAAAAGGCTCTCACTACTTTTTCAGCAAATTCCGAAATCGTTTTCATCAACAGGAATCCATAACGACTGAACTGGGAATCATCGTATCTCGAGACGATTAGATTTTCATCGAGTGTCGTCTGAAGATTGAGTCCAACCACCATGCGATCTTCGGGGATATGTGCCATGCCCATATCCCGCCTTTCTCCCACGGAGGCTTCGTCGATAATTTTCCCTTTGAAGAGGATCTCACCGCCATCCAGGCTGTTCATCCCCGAGATGGCTTCGACGAGCTCGGTTTGCCCATTGCCGCTGACTCCCGCGATGCCAACGATTTCACCTCGATGTACTTGAAAGGAAACATGCGAAATTGCAGCCAGTCCGTTCACATCGGAGATGCTGATGTCTCTGGCTTCCAGTACCACATCCCCCCGTTGCATTTCCTTCTTCTTTACCCGCAACAGAACTTCGCGACCGACCATCATGCGTGCCAGCTCTGGGATGGAAGTTTCCGAGACCTTTTTCGTGCCGATCATCTTGCCACCCCGCATAACGCTGACGCGGTCCGCAACCGACATCACCTCCACCAGTTTATGCGTAATGAAGATGACGGTATAACCCAGCCTGGATAGCCCGCGAATGACCGTAACCAGTTCGTTCACTTCCTGAGGTGTGAGCACGGCGGTGGGTTCATCCAGAATGAGGATTTTCGCCTTGCGCTCCAGTACCTTCAGGATTTCCACCCGCTGCTGCATCCCCACAGGCAGATCCCGAACGCGCGCTGTCGGATCCACAGGCAGGTTATATTTTTCCGCCAGTGCAGCGACGAGCTCATTCTCCTGCTGTTGGTTTAAGAGCCCCGCCTGGGTAGGTTCCATTCCCAGAAGGATATTCTGGGCGACCGTAAATGAGGGAACCAGTTTGAAATGCTGGTGCACCATGCCAATGCCGTGTTGGATAGCATCATTCGGATGATCGATGCGGATCTTTTGTGAGTCTATAAAAATTTCGCCGGAATCAGGTTTGATCAAACCATAAAGGATACTCATCAACGTTGTTTTGCCGGCACCGTTCTCACCGACCAGTGCATGCACCTCCCCCGGTTCCACTGAAAAATCCACATGGTCGTTGGCACGCACGCGGGTGGACGCGAAATCCTTGGTAATGCCTTTCATTTCGATCGCAGGCGTCATCGGCATATCCTTTAGAGCAGACCCCGGGTATCTTCCCCGGGGTCTGCTTTTACGCAGTGACAATCAAGCTATTTGGCGAGCAATTCCACGCACTCTGGAGTTTCCGGCACGAACGCATCACAAACTTTATATTCCCCGCTCAGAATCTTCGCGCGATACTCTTCTACCAGCGTTTTGATCTCCGGTATTTTTGCGGTCATATCAGCGGGACCCTGTGTTTCAAATGTCGTTGAACCTTCGTCCCAGGAAAGACCGGCGAAGCCTTCCTTCATACCACGGCGTTGGAAACCACCGGCGAACGCGCCATCCACAACCATTTTGATCGGGTCGAAGGTAGTGGCTTCCACTTTCTTGAGACTCGAAACGATCACATGTCCCGGCTGGATATCATCCTGGTTGGAGTCCACACCGATCGCGTAAAGATCGCGCTGCGCGGCGGCTTCAAGCACGCCCTCACCCGACCGACCCGCCACCTGATAGATGATATCCGCACCCTGGTCATAGAGACCAAGCGCCGTTTCAAGCCCTAGCGTTGGGTTTGAAAAGTCGAAGCCAAGATAACTCACCAGCACTTGGCAGTCCGGGCAGACTTCCAGCACGCCCTGCTTGTAACCATAGTAGAACTGGTTCAGAGCAGGAGCGTCTCCACCGACGACAGCTCCCACCGTTTTGGTCTTGGTCAGTGAGCCCACGATCACACCCACTAAGAAACTGGACTCGTGAACGTCGATCTGGTAGGCGACCAGGTTCTCAGGCAGGGTCTCCAGGAATATTTCGGATGGAGATGCAAACTTCTGATCCGGGAATTCTTCGGCAAGACCAACGAACATTTCCGCATCCATTGCCAGCCCCAGAATGAGATCATAATCCTGAGCGATGGCACCACGCAGAGCAGTCTCGTGCTCTGCCACGCCGTTCGTCTCGATGATGTCACATTTCACAGGCAGTTCCTCGTTGGCTCTTGCAATGCCCCGTGCCGAGGCATCGATGAAGGAACGGTCCCCCAGTGGATTGGGGGTGATCAGCGCACAGGTGAACTGGGCTGCTGCTTCGGTGGCTGGGGCTTGCGTCGCCGGCGCGGCACCCCCGCAGGCAGTGAGCACAACAGAAGCAATCACCAAAATGCTCAAAACATAAAGCAGGTTTTTCTTCATCTCTTCTTCTCCTTTGGGATATGGGTCAAGGGTTACTCAGTGATAGTTTTAAGGATATGGGACGTGACCACCTCCTTAATAAAAAAAGGAATCCATGCGTCGAACCACTTATGAGTGAATCGTCATTAGGACCCTCAATTCTCGAAAGAGGCATTTCTCTCTGATGTTCGTATGGAAGAGATACGTTAATTATACCTAAAAGCAGGAAAAGCATTTTTTTCGATGCCTGATGGAAGAGACAGGGTAGAGGTACCAGGCACTTTCTGAACCAGGTCTTACCCGTGCAAACGAGCCATTATACAGCTTGTTTTTGTACCTCCAGCTTCCTCATGGAGAGGAATAAGGTGCCTAGCGCAATCGCACAATTGATTGCAATGGTGAAATAATAGATTCGAAGGTCGGATGCCGCAGGCGGCAAGATCGGAAGGAGATTGCTGGTTACGTTCCCGGCGGCATGGAACAGTAATGCAAGTAAAAGACTCCCGTTGGTGTTGATAAAAATCCAGGTATAGATGATTGAAACTGCAAGCAGGTTAATAAAAAACCAGTGAAGAGGCACGACTGATAGAAAGCTCCCCTCGCTAAGAGCATACGGAAAATGCCACACAGCCCATAATGCGCCGAGGATCAAGCTTGAGACCAAAGGGGAATAGCGCTCCAACAGTTTCGGCAAAGCGAAACCTCGCCAGCCAAGCTCCTCGCCTAACCCATCAAACCCCAGTGTAAAGACCAAAAGCAGGATCAGAATCTTTTGCCATAGCGGAGTCTCCGCCGGACCAAAAGGGAAACCTGCAACTGAAAAATCTGGCGTTGCTCCTCCGGTCAAATTGTTAAGTGTAATTGCCAGCAGAGTAATTAAGACAGGCAGGAACAAGGCTATCAGATACCATTGAATCCCCACCTGCCACCGGAACAACCTGCCAAAAAGCTCGCGCAGACCCTGGCGGCCATGTGCCAGTGAGGCGACAATGATCGCTGCAAGCGCAGGACCATACCCGGCAAGGAGAGTCAGGAAGCCAGGGACTTGGATCGATGTGACCCCGCGCGAATTGAGCGCCTGGGGCAGCCAGTTGGACCAGGTAAACACATATGCCAGGGCGAAGAAGATCACGAGTGCATATTTCTTGATCATTTGTTCTCCAAAGGGAGCACAAAACCAGGGAGATTTGATAGTGAGAACACACCTTTCTGTAGAAAGTTACCTGATTTGGAGACAACCCGGACTCCGCTTTGATAAAATACTTCCATTCCCAGGAAGGGAGTTTCGCAACGATGAACACCCCAACTCACTCTCGGCTCTTACAGTTTGCATTGCGTCTCGTCGGATTCATATTTACATTCACCGTTTATCCCCTGACACGGATCTGGCCGTCTGGTTGGGCGTGGCACACAGGACAATCTGAGTACCTGTCCATGATCATCGGCATCTACGCCACACTGGGAGTCTTTCTGTTCATAGCGTCCAAAGACCCATTGCAACATCGCAGCTTGATCTGGTTCACAATCTGGTCAAGTATTGTTCATGGCGGGATCATGGCTGTGCAGGCAATCCAGAATCCGGCGCACATTGGTCATCTCTATGGCGATGTATTGGGGCTGTTTGCTGTTGCGGGTGTATTGATGTGGCTGGTGCCGAAAGGATCCTGACTTTCCTCTGCCTCGGCGGCATTTCGGAAGAGAGCAAAAAGAATAACCAATTAATGTGCGGCGACTCTGGAGAACAGATTAATAATTAGAATGCCGCTGATAACCAGTATGATGCCCATCACGCGTGCCCCATCCAGCAGCTCGCGCCGGAGGATCATCCCGGCAAGGACCGTCAACACAATGCCGATTCCTGACCATATCCCAACACAACGACAATACTGGGAATGAGCTTGGTAAACCCTGCTGAAAATTTCAAGGCGGTGGTAGCCGTCACTTCACCGAGGACGGCAAAGCGAAAGATGACGGCTGTTTTCACGATGAGATTTTACCGTACCTACTATTCCCCGCTCGAGAATCTTGACTTGATCCATCACTAAAATTATTTCAGAGGCGCGATTTTTTCAGGTTTTTGCTGATTTTTTGCAAGATCCCAATCACGGCGTAATTCGTCTTGATGCATAGATGCCCATTCAATAACGAGCCCTAACGCACGTCCAGGAAGACTCCCTGAAAAAACTGCCAACGTATTGATGTTAATCCATGCCTCATTATCACCATAGACTGCATGAAAGTGTGGTGGATTATGATCATCGTAATACATACGGATGATAATGCCGTAAAAACGGCAAATCTCAGGCATAAGATTCTTCTTTGAGAGAAGGAAACAGTTCTTCAGGCCTTTTACCTGTCAATTTCAAGTAAAGCGCATCCGCATCTAGATCAATTTCATCCGACCAAGATAGCCATCTACTGTTTTCTATTGCGACTTTTTTGAAATTGTCATAATCATCCCAGAATACAAAAACACCTTTTCCAGCGAGGTGTGAAAGGTCAACTTCGCCAGCGGTGTCATCATCAAATTTGAGCCAGATTTTGTAATCTTTCCTCGGACGCGCTTCTAAAATTTTAGGTCTGGACATAAGCTTCTCCTCCTGAAAAAATAAGCATCCGTTTGGACGTTTTATTATACAACGGAAAATTTGCTCATCTTTATACTCGCTCGCCTCGGAACTGTGTTTCATAGAGTTGAGCATATAACCCATTCAGTGCGATCAACTCATTGTGTGTGCCCCGCTCGACGATTCGGCCTCGATCCATGACTAGAATCAAATCTGCCGCAAGAATCGTGGACAGGCGGTGAGCAATTACGATGCTCGTTCTGCCTGCCATCACACGCTTCAACGCCTCCTGAATCAATGCCTCAGATTCACTGTCGAGGTGGCTGGTCGCTTCGTCGAGGACGAGGATCTTCGGATTTTTGAGGATGACGCGCGCCAGGGCGATGCGCTGCTTTTCGCCGCCGCTCAAGCGATAGCCGCGCTCCCCCACAATCGTATCGTAGCCGTCGGTCAGGTCCATGATGAAGTTATGGATGTTGGCAGCGCGCGCCGCGGATTCGATCTCCTCTTGCGTCGCGTCTATTTTGGCGTAGGTCAGGTTGGTGCGGATGGTGTCGTGAAAGAGATAGGTCTCCTGCGTCACCATACCGATCGCGTCGGAAAGTGAATCGAGCGTCACATCGCGCAGATCATGCCCGTCGATGCGGATCACGCCATTGGTCGGGTCGTACAAGCGCGGGATGAGATACGTCATCGTCGTCTTGCCCGCGCCGGAAGGACCGACCAGCGCGACGAGTTGCCCGGGACGCGCGATGAAGGAGATTCCATCGAGAGCGACCTCGCGCGCTTGCGAGATGTGCTCCGCCTCGGTGGAGTCGGAAGTGATACCCACATCCTGACGATCGACCTTGGGCAACTGACCATTTTCTCCTTTTGCTTTAGTCTTTTCTCCATCCTCTTTGGTCTGCCGATCCACCAGCGATAATACAGCGCCCACATCCTGATGTCGTCCGTAGCGTTTGACTTCCTTCAGGAGCATGGACTCGTCCACATGATAATTGAACGTTACATTGTCGAATTCCAGTTCACCTTTCACATCCTCCAACGCAACGGCATCCTCTTTTTCCACAATATCATGGGGCAGATCGATCACTTCGAAGACGCGCTCGAAACTGACCATCGACGTGGAGAACTCCACAGGGGCGCCAGCGAGGCCCTGCAGGGCACCGTAGAGCGAGCCGAGGTAGGAGCCGAATGCAACGATGGTCCCGACGGTAAAGACATCGGTGATCACGAAGTAACCGCCCAGTCCATAGACCAGCGCGGTACCGATCGCGCTAACGAGCCCGAAGATGACGAAAAACGTCGAGCCAACCACCGCGCGGCGAATGCCGATGTCGCGCACATTGGCAGCGCGGTCGCGGAACCGCTTCTCTTCCTCGAGAGAGCGACCGAACAGTTTGACCAGCAGCGCGCCGCCAATATTGAGGGTCTCATTCATGTGCGCGTTCATCTGGGCATTCATCTCCATTCCCTGGCGGGCAATATCGCGCAGGACGTTTCCGAGTCTTCGCGCCGCCAGAATGAATAGAGGCAGGATGAGCACGCTGACGAGGGTCAGCCGCCATTCGAGCGTGACCATGACGGCGATCAGGGCGATCGCTTCGATGAGGTTGGTCACGATGTTGACGATCGTGTTGCTGATGGCATTCTGCG
>JAICRQ010000565.1 GCA_025966435.1 Anaerolineales bacterium
CATCCGCAGCGTAGAGTCCCGCCTGGGCGTGAATCCACGCGCCTGCGACCGCGGCTTCGTATGCCTCAAGTCCCTGAGCGCGAAGGCCGACGATGAGCCCAGCCAGCACATCACCCGTTCCCGCGCGCGCGAGCGCTGGCGAAGCCACGGGGATCACGGTTGAGCGTCCATCCGGCGCAGCAATGACCGTAAACGCGCCCTTCAGCACAACGACATGTCCCCATTCTTTCGCGTATTTACCGGCAATCTCGAGGCGACTTTCCTGAATTTCATCCTTCGACAATTCCGTCAACACAGACATCTCTCCAGGGTGCGGAGTCAAAACCGCCGGTGCAGGAATTTTCTTCTGCCAGTCTTTGATCTGGGCCAGCAGCTTCAACCCATCCGCGTCGACAACTATAGGTGGAAGCTTGGCATTGTTTTCCTCATTTTTCTCTGCTTCCTGATGCACGAACCCAATACGCTGCATCATTTTCTTTGCAGAATATTTTCCTTCCAAAAGATTTTCGACAAATTCCTTTGTGGGGTTTTCCATCCCAAAGCCCGGACCGATCAACAAAGCGGAAGCGCGCTCGAAATTCTTCGCCAGGACCTCTGCTCCATTCGCAGAGATGACTCCCAGCTCGTGCGGGAGCAACACCCAGGTCGCTTCGGGGAATCGACCTGCGAGGGCGACATGCACGGGAGCGGGCACCGCCAGTGTCACCAGGCCTGCACCGGCGCGATAGGCTGCCTCTCCGGCAAGGAGAGCCGCTCCTGTGTAATTGACAGAGCCTGCCGCAATCAGCGCGGTTCCGAACGTTCCCTTGTGTGAATCGATGGGTCGCTCCGGCAGGAGGGCGGCCACCGAATCCTCTTCCGCCACCTCGATGTTCAACTCCTTCATTGAAGGCAAGTCATCGGGCAAGCCGATATCTACCACTTCCAGGTCACCGACATACTCAAAGGCGGGCAGCTTCAATAACCCCTGCTTGACTGCCGCCATCGTGACCGTGAGGTCCGCGGCAATTGTCTCATCGGCAACTTCGCCTGAATCGCAATCCACACCCGAGGGACAATCGACTGCTACGACCAGGGGAATTTCATCCAAACCATCCAGGATGTCGTTGACTTCCGATAACAGTTCCGCTACATCCTTCTTTAATGGTAATTTGGCGCCGGTGCCAAGCACGCCATCTAAAAGGACATCCGCCGTCCCAATGGCTTCTGCCAATCGCTCAAAGGCATTTTCTCCGGCGAGGATTTCCCCGCCGGCCTCGGTAAGCCGTTTGACCAGGTCATCCTTTTTGCGCTTGACCAGATAGGCACGTGTCTTCCAGCCATCGGCAGCGAGCGCCGCCAGGGCAACCAGCGTATCACCGCCGTTGTTGCCAGGCCCCACAAGACCCACGGCTTCCGATTCGAGGTCCTCTTCGAACATTTCAAGAATAACATCGGCGAGCCCCTGGCCCGCATTTACCATCATCTGGTCATAGGTCAGCCCGCCGGCATCGGCTTCTTTTTCGATTGCCTGCATTTGGGATACGGTAACGAGTTTCATCTATATTCTCCTATAAGGGAAGATTCTACTGCAAGGAGGCCCAAAACATAGAAGTACCACCTAAACTTCTAACAAAAATCAAATTCTTTCGTTTAAATCACTAGAAGGATCAAGGGTGATACTCACCTTCGCTGTTCCCTTGCCTCTGCCTTTTTACCATATAGTTTTTGCTATTCCTAAGGGACGAATGGCGCAAAGAATTACTGGATCTCACCTATAGGAATAGGAGGTTTGTTTATGAAGTTCATTCACAAGATCTTCCAAGTCGGTCATTTCCTGATCAGCCTTCTGTTTATTGTTTGTGCGGTCGTAATTCTTTGGTTTACCCTGGTTCAGCTCTGGCAGGGCATCCTACCTGGAGCTGAAGTATCTATCCAGGATCGCTTGAACGCCATCTTAGAAAGTATTGCTTTACTCACCATCGCAGTGGCAGCTCTGGAGCTGGGTCAGACCATTCTGGAAGAGCAAGTTCAGCGCGATGTGCACATGAGCGGACCGACGCGCGTCCGCCGCTTCTTGTCCCGTTTCATGGTTGTCCTTGTTGTAGCACTTTCCATCGAGACGTTGGTCCTGACGTTCCGCCTGAGCCATGAAGCGCCTGAACAACTTCCCTACGTGGCTGGGATTGGCTTCACTGCCGCTGTGCTATTGGCAGCATGGGGTGTATTTATTCGGTTAAACAAAAGTGCTGAGGAGCTGGAACCAGAAAAGATGGAAGAGGCCAAGAAAGAAGATCAAGAGGTCAAGAAGTAAGCACTCA
Organism: Anaerolineales bacterium; assembly: GCA_025966435.1. Classification (GTDB taxonomy): domain Bacteria; phylum Chloroflexota; class Anaerolineae; order Anaerolineales; family Villigracilaceae; genus Defluviilinea. The sequence continues at coordinate 2,301 of JAICRQ010000565.1, forward strand.
GCATCCTGAAGGGGTCTCAGGCTGAATAGTACCAGTGCGAATTAATCGAATAACCAAAGGCGGAAAGCGATGTATGTCAGAAAAATGCAATCGATCTACGGATAAACGTTGTTCCAATTCTCTTGCATAATTGCCTAAAATAGTCTATGCTTAACATTATATGCTCACGTGAGAGGAGGTGCGCCGACGCCCAGACCTCATCCTGTATGTGACTATCCTGTAAGACCACACTTGCACA
>JAICRQ010000552.1 GCA_025966435.1 Anaerolineales bacterium
GTCTTACTGGAAGGCGTGGACGAGAGCATCCACGACCTGGATGTGGACGATCTCCTGCGCGTGGATGCCCAGGGTCCCAATTTCTTATTCAGCATCAATGACACCCTCGTAGGTCAGGTGACCGATAGCGATTATGCTGGGGGAGAGATTGGTTTCTATACCGAGAACCTGACGAATACCAACACACACGTCCATTTCAATCGTCTCACGGTCCGAAGCGTCAAGTTTGCATTGTTGTGCAGTATCAACGAGGGTGGCACCGTGAACGTGCGAAATGGGCCGGGTCAGGCCAATGCTACCATTGGCACTTTATCGGGTGGTGATACTGTCAGAGCGCTCGGAAAAAGCTCGAGTAACTGGATTCAGATCGTGATGGAAGGGAGTGACGAGCCGGGCTGGGTTTCCTATGGGGAAGGATACATGACTTGTACTCCATCCGTCGATCTCTTCCCGATCGTCAGTCCGTAACAACAATCTTGTCTAAATAAAAAAGGCACTCCTTGAGTGCCTTTTTTATTCGACCTGTTCCCTGCGTGCAACTAGGTATTTGGGATTTTACGATTGCGTGCCGCCACAATCTCCGCCATGATCGAGATGGCAATCTCCTCCGGGGTTCCGGCGCCAATCTTGAGCCCGATCGGACCATGCAGGCGATTTAGATGTTCCTCGCTCAGTCCCTCTTCGAGCAGGCGCTGGCGGCGTTTCGCCTGGGTGGTCTTACTCCCCAGCGCACCGACGTAAAACGCCGGGCTGGCCAAAGCAATCTTCAATGCCGGGTCATCCAGCTTCGGGTCATGCGTCAACATAGCAACCGCCGTGGACCGGGTTATCTGAATTTTTTGAAAGGCGTCCTCAGGCCATTGTTGAATCAACCGATCGACGTTTGGAAATCGTTCCTCATTGCCAAACGCGCTGCGTGGATCAACGACAACCGTGCGATAGCCAAGCGTCTTCGCCAGCGCCACCAACGCAATCGTGATATGGACTCCGCCTACAGCGATGAGTGTGGGTGGCGGCGCGATCACTTCGACAAAGACTTCCACCTCCTCATTTAACATTGCACGGTACGATTCTCCTTGCGCTAGCGCTTCTTTCGCCACAGCAAGCGCCTGCTCCTCGAATTCAAGGGTGAGTGAGCCGGTGACCCTTCCATTTTCTTCCACTAACATTTCGCGACCCAGTAACTCATCGGGACCACGAACGATCGTCATTAGGACCGCTGATTTTTCCTCTGCTAAAACAGAACGCAAGGCGTGGAAGAAGGTCTCGTCCAGCGGCTTCACGAAGATATCGATACTTCCCCCGCACGCAAGACCCACCTCCCAGGCAGTTTCGTCTGCCACGCCAAAATGCAAAAGCTGCGGACGGTTCGACTTCAAGGTGTTCACACCCGCTTCGTACACTGCGCCTTCCACACATCCGCCGCTGACAGAGCCAGTGATGTTTCCATCAGGCGTAAGCGCCATTTTGGCTCCCGCGCGACGCGGGGAGGATCCCCAGGTTTGCACTACCGTTGCCAGCGCAATGGATTTGTTCTCGGCACGCCATGTATCAAGGTCAGGCAGAATATCGCGCATTATTTTCTCCATATCCGGTGGTCGAGCAGCCCTGCATGTCTTTGGAAGGGCGTATCGAGACCACAGCTTTGTAAGTAATATTTTGTTTATATATTATCTTGGTCTCCATACGGAATGGGACAAACATTCATCCCTATTCGACCAAATGAGAATTCTTATAAAACTTTTTCTTTGCCAGTGCAGGCAATAATTCCGGCTTTCCATTAATCAATGCTTCCCTCTTCGCTCTACTCCAGTTTTGAACTTGTTTTTCGCGAGCATAGGCATCGATAATCCTGTCATATTCTTCAGCGTAGACAAGCTCTACCGGCAATCTTCCAGAGGTATACCTTGAACCTTTGCCTGTTTGATATTGAGACAAACGAAGATCTAGATCCTTGGTTGAACCAACATAATAAGAGCCGTCTGCACATTTCAAGATATACATCCATGCCATATAAATTCTGTTTCTTTCTTACTCGGTGGTCGAGTAGTGGCGCTGTAAGCGCCACGTATCGAGACCACCATGCCGTAAAGCATTTCTTGTTACAAAATGACTTTTGAAGTTCATTGGTCTCGATACGGGCTGGAACGAACACCCAGCCCTACTCGACCAACGGTTTGCTTTTGAACCAATTATTTGTCACTATCAAAATCAGCTAATCGTTCGACAGGCTATGCAGGCAAAAAAATCGTAGGTGTGAGGCAAAGCAGGCTAGTCGATCATTCTCGTGTGACGGCTGTCAGGTTCATCGTCAGCAAGACGCCCGGCTTCGGGAGCTCGTTCACGCCGATCACGGTGCGCGCGGGGCGATGGTCCGCCATCATCTCAATATAGGCACGGTTCATTTCCTCGAAGTCGCGCATGTCTTTTAGAAAGACGTTGATGTGTATTACCTGCGCCAGGTCCGAGCCTACGGACTCCAGCATCACCTGAAACGAGCGGAGGATCTGTCTCGTCTGTGTGTAGACATCGGCTCCGGCGAGCTGACCTGTGACCGGGTCAACCCCGGCGGTTCCACCAATGCTGATGAACGGACCGACTCTGGCGATGTGATTGTATGGACCGATGGGTTTGGGCGTATTCGCGGGCGTGGAGGTTTCGACTGTGTTTGTCATAGCAGTGGTTAATATA
>JAICRQ010000631.1 GCA_025966435.1 Anaerolineales bacterium
GACGCGAATCAGCGACGGCTCCACTTTATTGATCGCCTTGTAAAATGTCTTGAGACTCACGCCGTCCAGCTGAGAAGGGAACCGCTTCTTGAGGGAAGGATAAAAATGTTCCCAGAATGGGAGCGACCTGCCGACGAGGTTTTCCCACATCCGTGACTGCGACTCGTGGATCGCCAGCGATGTCCCTCCGGCAAGCGGCGTACGTTCATACACCGGATTGATTCCCTGCTCGTACATCGCGTGGCCCGCCTCGTGCATAGTACTGAATAATGTAGCAAGCGGGTTGTCGTCCTCGTAACGGGTCGTGATGCGGACGTCGTTCACGCTGAACGTGGTCTGGAAAGGATGCGGTGCTTTGTCCTGCCTGCCGCACGTCCAATCGTAGCCAAAGCGGGTGATGACATCCACGCCAAAGTCTATTAATTTCTTTTCGTTATATTTCTTGAAAAGGAAGGCATCTTTGACTTGTTTGCTCGCAGCAATTGCCTTAATGAGTTTCACCTGTTTCGGTCGCAGGCCGTCGAAGATCGCTTTTACCTCGGCAGTTTTCATCCCCGGCTCAAAATCATCGAGCAATGTGTCATAAGGATGATCGCCGGGCGGGAAGAACGAAATGTATTTATGGACCAGCTCCACCACTTTTTCGAGATGAGGCTGGAAGATCGAAAAATCAGATTTACTCCTTGCTTCCATCCAGGCTTCAAATGCTTTGGAGGTCACAATTGCCTGCTCTGCGATAAAGGACGGCGGGACCCGCCTGGCTTTGTCATAATTGCGCGCCGCCACCCGAACGAGGGCGGCTTCGTCGGTATCCGCGCCGTTCAGTTCCTGTTTCAGATCGTCGATGAGCCTGCCGACTTCATCCGTGATGAATTTTTCCTGTGCGATCTTGCTGAGAGTCGCAAGCTGGCGACCGCGGGCTTCATTACCTCCCGGTGGCATATTCACCTGCTGGTCCCAGCCTAATACGCTGGCGGCGCGGCCGATGTCTTCCACTTCGCCAAGCCTTTCCTTCAGTAGCTCAAGTTTGTCACTCATGGGATCTCCTATTAAGTGTCATTGCGAGGACAGTGTTCTCCTGTCAGAAGCAATCTCCTGGCAGAAACATGAGATTGCTTCGCCTCACCTGCACTTGCATGCAGGTGCAAGTGTCGGCTCGCAATAACAGAGAGTTCTAAGAAACCTTCCAACGCAATGCTTCACCTCGCAGGGCAGATAACACCTCATGGGCGATATCTTCCGCCGCGCGCGATTGGGCTTCCGCCGTCTGTGCGCCGATATGGGGCGATGTGATCACGCGCGGATGCGCAACCAGCTCCGTTAAACCGGGCGGTTCCTTCTCAAAGACATCCAGCGCGGCGCCCGCGACCTTGCCGCTATTCAGCGCCTCGAGCAGCGCCGCCTCATCAATGATACCGCCGCGTGCCGTGCTCACGAGGCGCACACCGTCTTTCATTTGGGAAAACGCCATGAGGCCGAGCAGGTCCCGCGTATGCACGGTGAGCGGTAAATGTAAAGAGATAAAGTCAGACCAGGCGAACAACTCCTGAAGC
>JAICRQ010000228.1 GCA_025966435.1 Anaerolineales bacterium
AAACCATCGTTCGCCAACTGCTCCAGCTCGGCGTGACTCCAGGTGGAATTCTTCTGGTACATACCTCGTTTTCAAACATCAAACCGGTGGAAGGCGGCCCGGAAGGTCTGATTAAAGCCTTGCAAACCGCTCTCGGCGCGGGAGGAACGCTGGTAATGCCGAGCATGAGCTACGACGATGACCATCCATTTGATAAACGCATCAGCCCCTGCCCGGAAATGGGCGTCGTCGCAGATACGTTCTGGAGGCTGCCAGGCGTGCTTCGCAGCGATAACAATCACGCCTTTGCAGCAGCCGGTCCGCTGGCAGAAGAAATCCTCGCTCCACACCCGATCGATGTTCCGCATGGGCAGAACAGCCCGGTGGGGCGTGTCTATGAATGGGATGGTCAGGTGTTGCTGCTGGGCGTCGAGCAGGATTCCAATACAACCATACATCTGGCGGAAAACCTGGCAGGGGTGCGATACAGGCGGGATAAGTACATCACCATTTTCCGAGACGGCAGTCCAGTCCGGTTCGACTATCGCGAGATCGACCACTGCTGCCAGAACTTCGCGCTGGTCGATGGCTGGCTGGATGAGCAGAACTTGCAGCGGCGTGGTCAGGTAGGGTATGCCGGAGCGCGCCTGATGCGTTCCCGCGACATCGTTTCGGTTGTGACTACCCATCTCCGACAAAATGAAACGATATTCCTGCATCCGCTGGGATTCGACGAGGAATGTGATGACGCCCGGGCAAGCCTGATACAGTAATCCTCTGTTTGGCTGCTTTTACTCTACATTTAGAGAATTCTAAGAGAAATATTATTGACAAAACTTCTCTAAGTATGTTAACATCCCACAGCTCAAGTAGGGAGTAGCCATGGCGCCCAACGCGCCATCGGTCAGTCGTCAGGACGGAGCCTCAATGATGGCTCTCGGCTGATCGTACGTGTATAGGACCACACTATTGGCGAGACTACCACGAATCCGGTCGTGGGGTCTCGTTTTTTGTTTCCCCGGCCAAATAAAAAAGGAGATGTAGTCATGGACGAACCAATTTGGTTGTGGATAGGGTTCAATCTGTTCGTGCTGGCAATGCTGGCGATCGACCTGGGGGTGTTTCACCGCAAGGCTCATGCAGTTTCCGGTAAAGAAGCTCTCATCTGGAGTGTTGTCTGGATCTCGTTATCGCTGCTATTCAACCTGATCATCTACCTCTTTTGGGATAGGATGGTGCCTGCCAGCGCGTACACGAACAGTGAGGCGGCGCTTGCATTCCTCACGGGCTATTTGATCGAGAAGTCGCTCAGTGTAGATAACATATTTGTATTCATCCTGATCTTCTCATTCTTTGCAGTTCCCTCCGCTTACCAGCACCGTGTACTGTTCTGGGGTATTCTCGGTGCGCTTGTCATGCGTGGTACATTGATCTTCATCGGTGCAGCGCTGCTCGAGCAATTTCACTGGATCATTTATGTCTTCGGCGCGTTTCTGGTTTTCACAGGCATCCGCATGGCGCTGTCGAATTCGGAAGAGAACGTGCAGCCAGATAAAAACCCCGTTGTCAAATTCTTCAGACGATTTATGCCAGTGACCGAGAACTTTGAAGGAGATAAGTTTTTTGTCCGCCGGGCGGGAAGGCTCCTGGCGACGCCGCTTTTCCTGATCCTGTTGGTTGTGGAAAGTACAGACCTGGTCTTCGCGGTCGATTCGATCCCCGCGATTTTCGCTGTAACACGGGACCCCTTTATTGTGTATACCTCGAACGTCTTTGCCATCCTCGGGCTGCGCGCCTTGTACTTCCTGCTGGCAAACGTAATGGATAAGTTCCAGTATCTAAAGGTTGGTTTATCTGCCGTGCTGGTATTTATCGGTGTGAAAATGGTGATAGATGGTTTTTACCATATTCCGATTGGCATCTCGCTGGGAGTGGTTGCCAGTATCCTTACCATCTCCGTCCTGGCTTCGCTCTGGAAGGCGAGAACCACAAAATCTGAGTCGGATACCGAGCTGATTACAGGGAATTAACATCCAGCGTGTTAAGGCGTGGGTGTTTCCACTGGGGTATCTGTCGCGGTTTCGGAGGGTGTGAGAGTCGCGGTCGGCGTGCGTGTAAACGTCGGGGTGACGGTGGGCGTGTCACTGGGTAACAGCGTTGGAGTTAGCGTGACCGCCGGCAGATCGATGGGTCCCATTGCCCCCAGCCCTAGTAGTTCTCGAAAGATCCATCCCCCTTCGTATTGTCCGAGCGATATATCCTGTTGATTAGGAGCGACCTGAAGCCAGGTCGCTTCTTCGTTTCGCGCGCTAAAAAACAGACAGGTACCCACCAGAAGCGGCTCCCCTAGCGGTGCGTAAATGGTGCCTGGCCCGGAGCGCACATTGATGGAATTCGCAAACTCAGATTCGACACAAAGCCCGAGCCGGGTAAAAGGACGGTTTGTCGGTGAGGGAGTGATCGTCCGTGTGGGAGATGGGGTCGGTGTGATGCTGGGGGAAAGCGTGACCGTCGGGCTGAGCGAAGCTGTCACGGTGGGTGTATCTGCTTCCCTGGTCGATGTCACCTGCACTGTGACGGACGCTGTTGTAGTTGGCGAGATCGGGATGTTTGAGGGGGTTGCTGTTGTAACCACAAGGGGGGTCAGGATAAGCGTGGATAGTGCCGCGAGCAAAAAACCAGTGACCAAGATAATTGGGATGGCGTACTTGCGGAGCATGAGGGGAAGTGCAGCTATGGTCGTTACAGGGTTTTCCCCGGTATATCCGAGTGCATCCAGCAGGCTCTGCAGATTGGCAGCATAATCACTGGATGTGAAATCGACGTAATTGATCGTGTTCAGTGCGAAGGGCACGCTGGACCGTGCCAGCATGAGTGGGATGATCTTCTTGCGCAAAGACAGCGCCTGTGTGTATTCCTTTTTTACCCAGTCTGATATGGCAGAATTCGGGGAAAGCACAACGATGAAATGCTCGCTGGCTTCGATGGCGGAGGGGATGACGCGCAGCCAGTCATCGCCGCCTCGCAGGTCGGTGAGATCCCACCAGACGTCGTACCCGGCTTTTTCCAAATCCCCGGCAAGCTTGCGGACGAAGCCAATATCCTTGCGCGAATAACTGATGAAAATTTGTGCCATGCGATTCGAGACATTCACTCATTTAACGCCACGCCGTTAAGATGTGTTCCTCTGACACTCCCTACTTTAGTACCATGCTGAGCGTGTATGAGATATTACCATCCACACGCGGATTTGGGGAAGGCAATCAATCCAGCTGTGTAAAGAATCAGATAGTGGCCGGGCAAGCCCGACCACTACCGTACGATTGTCCCCTCAAGTGTCCCCATCAATTTGGAGGAAGTAAGATATACCCTTCGAACACGCTGTAGACCACGCCTGCGTCAATGTTCAACAGACATAGTCAAGGTTCCACTAGCACCTTCAAATCGACCTGTATGATCCGTTCTTGTGGAATGCGATTTCGCTCACCAGTCCGATTTGCATCTATCATTTCCAGTTTTGGTAACTGCCGCCGTTACAGTCGAGGGTATATACAGCTGTACCATTGCTATCCAAACAGAGACCGGTTGCAACATTGACCAAGCGCTGACCTTGCCGTTCCCAATTCTGAAAATCGCCGCCGTTACAGTTGAGGATATATACCTTGCCTTCACCGTTGCTATCCAAACAGAGACCGGTTGCAATATTGACCAGGCGCTGACCCTGGCGGTCCCAGTTCTGGTAGTTACCGCCATTACAGCTTAGGGGATATACATCTGTACCGTTACTATCCAAACAATGGCCAGTTGAGACGTTTATGTACGTTTTGATGGTTGGCGTGTTGGTAGGAGTCTGCGAAGGCGTAGTCGTAGCGGTTGGTGTATTGGTTGGTATAAAAGTAGGTGTAGTCGTTGGAGTAGAGATAAGCGTTGCTGTGGTTGTCGGCGGAACGTTAGTCCACGTTGGCGGAATAATAGCTGTGCTTGTCAGGGTCGGTATAAAGACAGTTGGAGTTTCTAATGGATGCATTTCTTGAGGGTTTACACTTGGTTGTATTCTTGGTTCCGTAGGCGCGGGCTGCTGAGAAATCAAACCCGTCAGAGGCACGACCATGGCTGCACTTGCGGCAATCACAGCTGCAATACCACCGATGATGGCAATAAGCACTTCTGTTTTCATCCAGAACCTGGGCTTTTCAAGACTCACAGCTACAACAGCCTTGGGTAATTTGTCAGTCACTTGTATAGCTGCACCAGAAGAGACTACTCTCTTGATTGCTGAATAAAACCGCTCATCTGGAAATGTACCGCCACGCACGTCGTAGTACTGTGTAGACTCCACCGAAAGCCAGGGTTCGTCGCCTTCCAACAAAAGTGGAAAAATCGGCTTTAACTTTCGCTTGGCACGCTGCAATTCACTTTGCACCCAATCAGAAGCGAATGAGCGCGGAGTCATGATCAGGATGAACGCGTCACAGGAATCGAGTTGTCTTTGGATTTCATGCGGCCATTGCGAGCCATAATCCAGGCGCTCATCGATCCAGGTGTCAAAACCCATGTTCCTGAGATGGTCTGCAAGACCATGTGCATAGGTCGTGTCTTTATGACTGTAACTGATAAAAATATGTCCCATAAAACACCTTCCAATCTGTGCCGCGAATTATCAACGCGGGCGAGATTGACCTCGTACTACTCTACAGGCACGTAGGTGGTGTTACTGTAGTGTCGCTTCTGCTCACTGCAGGCATCCTTCCTGCTCTGCTCAGTAAGTTCGAACTTAAGGGACGTGCCGTCAAACGAGAATGTATAGCTCATAGGAACCGGACAGGACCCCGTCCCGCTCAGGCTTACCTGGAAATAGGTATCTCCCTCCACCCTGAATCTGCCTCCAGCCGAACGGAATCCATCGTAATAGTGAGCCCATCTCCCATCTTTACCAAAATAGAACACGGAAAATTGATCATTCACATTCACGAATCTTCCCGTGGGGAAGTTGGATGCCGGGTCAATGGGTGGTTTCGTCGGCTCCGCAGTAGCCGTCGGCGCCATGGTTGGCGTCTGTGTAGCGGTGGGCGCCGTTGTTGCCGTCTGTGTAGCGGTGGGCGCAATTGTGGGTGTAGACATCACTACGGCAGGGCTGCACGCGGTGAGAGTCATTGAGACAATGAGAAAACCATACCAATACGTCTTCATGCTTCCTCCGATTCTGGTTCGACCAGTCATAATATTTGCAGGGGGTGGTCGGCAGTAGCCGACCATTCCCTATACTGCTGCGATCAATTGGTGAAGCTGGTGACGTAGATCAACCGTCACCGAGTCCGGGGAGTTCGATGACCTGCACGGTGCTGGCATCGAAATCCAGAACGCCAGCCGCGTCGAATACCAGATCGAATTGCAGCCCGAACGGTTTTATGGGACTGGGTGGGAGAATCGGACTCGGCGGCAATTCCCCGTCGCTGCCCATCACCATCAACCGGAAAGACGGCACGACCAAGCGGATAGGAGGGCCACTGGGAAGGAAGACGCCGCCGCCCTGCCCCGCGCCGGTGGCGATGTAGGGAATGCCGGTATCTGTCGTCACGGTCACGCTATCAGCCGGGAGGTTGACATGGACGTCAAGCTGTGACTCGCCGGAGGAGGCGGACTTCCAGCGGGTGACGATGTGAACCAAGCCGTTGAGGTGGATGTTGCTGTTGGTTTGGGAGTGGTACAAGCTGCCTGTGAAGGGCATCCATCCGGCGGAGATCCCGGTAGAGTTTGCGGCTTGGGCAGGCTGTGCACCTGTGGCGCTTATGGTGAAAGCCAGGACCAGCAGCGCAACCGCGCCCATGTGCAAAAATTTGAAAACTGGGGTTCGTAACATGATCATCTCCTTGAACAAACAATTTTTGAACATTTTGGTCTCCTGTGACTGGCTGAATTTGCGCATATGGCGCGCCGGTCTTTTGTGTGTCCACTTTAGCAAATTGAAAAATCGAAATCAAGGCTTTTTGGCGTCCTTATCGCTTTTTATATAACTTGCACAAAAATCTACAACCGATACAAAAAGCGATATAACGGGGAAAGTCTCTTGAGTTCGCCCCTGCCATACGCTATACTT
>JAICRQ010000003.1 GCA_025966435.1 Anaerolineales bacterium
AGAGAGGATGGCGCCGTCCATCTGGGACCGGGGGACCATGAGTCGAACCAGTACCTGCAACGCGAGTTATATACCGCGGTGAAGGGGATTCTGGAAGAGACGGCTGCCTATCGCCTGCACTTCCAGCGCGCGGATGCCGAAAGCCTTATGGAGTAGGCGTGCGTGTGGGGGTTGGCGTATTCGGAATGTCGGGGATGATCACCTGGTCAAGGTTGACCGAGCCGCCGCCTGTGTGCGTGATTACCACAGAATGCGTTCCGCTTGCCAGTAGGTCTGAAGCCCATTCGGTTCCACTCGATTGATCCAATATCTCACTTATGTTGCTGTCAATGTTAATTCTTACCTGCCCGAGCGTCGGTCCGCCCTGGTAGATCAGCCGCAATTGCCTGCCAATAAAACGGAACGAGATTGTATTTCCAGGCTCATGTGAAACGTGCACAGTACCGCCCTCCTGCCACCCATCATAAATTATATATTGATGTCCATCATCATAGATCCCCTCGATCAGCGGCGAAACGGATGCGGAAGTCAACGTGGCAGGAGATGTATTGGTCGCATTGGGAAGGGTGAGGACAATCGGTGTGCCGGCACCGGGACGGGTCGGCGTCGTCACGACAGGAGGACGATCGGTAGGCTCTTCGAAGATTGGATCCTCTGTTGGTGCCTCGATTGGCTCCTCAATCTCGGTTTCTTCAACCAACGGCGTGGTGATCGCCGGTTCGGTCCCCAGGTACACGTATGGAAAGCGCGTCGCACTCGGGGTCACTGCTACTTCTGCCGGGGAATTAAGCGAACGCCCGATCAGCAATACGAGGAGGATCCCAATGACAGAACACCCGCTGATAAAGATCGGGATCAGAAGACTGCGGTCAAAGGCTGGCTGGTTGTCCATAAGGAGTGGAAAACGTATTGATTCCGCTTACAGATCATCAAATGACTCAAAAAGCGGTATCATCGGGCAGGAGGATACCACAATCATGCATAATCCAGAGGACTGTTACGTGTGTCTGATACCAAAGCCCACATCTGTTTTTGAGTCGGAGGGGAATTTTTCTCTTTCACGAGATACGATTATCTTTACACAAAAAGATAATCGCGAGACTGGTTTCATTGCAAATCTTCTCTCCACGTTTCTGGGGGAGGTCAGTGGTTACGAAGCCCCTGTGAGGGAACAAGATAGCGACAAAAAGCAAGGCAACATCTATCTTTCTTTAAAAGCCGATGAAAGCCTGGGCGAGGAGGGATATGAGGTATCGATCACAACGGACGGCGTAAGACTCCATGCGAACTCCCCGGCGGGGCTGTTTTATGGCGTGCAGACTCTACGGCAGCTTCTTCCCATCTATTCTTCTGAGACGGCGAGTCTGCCGGCGGTTTCGATACGCGACGTCCCTCGCTTCGAATGGCGCGGCGCCATGCTCGACGTGTCCCGTCACTTCTTCGGCGTGGAGGATGTCAAACGCTTCATCGACCTGATCTCACACTATAAGATCAACCGGCTGCACCTGCATCTTTCGGATGATCAGGGCTGGCGGGTCGAGATCAAATCCTGGCCGCGGCTGACGGAGGTCGGCGGCAGCACACAGGTGGGAGGTGGAAAGGGCGGTTACTTCACGCAGGAGCAATACAAAGAGATCGTGGACTACGCGCGCAGTCGGTATATCATGATTGTCCCTGAAATTGACACGCCCGGCCACACGAACGCGGCGTTGGCATCCTACGCAGAACTGAATAGCTCCGAAGAAGCGCCTGAGTTATACACAGACACACGGGTCGGCTTCAGCAGCCTGTGGATCAACAGCGAGATCACCTATACATTCCTGGACGATGTAATTCGTGAAGTTGCCGCGCTCACTCCCACACCATACATTCACATCGGCGGCGACGAAGCCCGCTCCACATCAGAGGAGGACTATAAATATTTCATCAAGCGCATTCAGGAAATTGTCGCCGCACATGGCAAAACCGCCATTGGCTGGAGTGAGATTGGCGAAGCGGAGCTCCTTCCCGGCACTATCGCACAGATCTGGATTCCCGCGGGCTTTGAGAACGCCAAACGACAGAGCGCGAAGATGATTCTCTCCCCGGCGAACAAAATCTATCTCGACATGAAATACGATACATCTTCGCCGCTCGGGCTGGATTGGGCGGGTCTGGTCAGCGTGAAAGACTCTTACGATTGGGAACCGGGCAGCTACATGGAAGGGCTCGAAGAAAGTCAGATCCTCGGCATCGAAGCACCGCTCTGGACAGAAACAGTCCAGAGCATGAAAGACATCGAATACATGACCTTCCCTCGCCTGCTGGGAGTTGCTGAATTAGCCTGGTCGCCAAAAGGGCAAACCTGGGACGATTACCGCCAGCGCCTCGCCGCGCACGGGGAACGGATGGAAGCGATGGGAATCAACTTCTTCAAATCGCCGGACGTGGATTGGGAATAAAAAAGCAAGTCTAAATGGAAAACAAAACTATTTCTGAACAGCTATTTGAAAATCTCTGCACTATCCGTGATATTAAGTTTGAGCCTATACCTCGAGTAAAGGATTTTCGCACTCCCGATTATCGAATATGGCTAAAGACGACAGAAGAAATAATCGTTGAAGTGAAGCAAATGGACTTAAGCAAAGAGGATTTGCATTTCATAGATCATGTTCGCAAAGGTAAGGAAGTACCATCTGGCTTTAGAGCCACTGGTCATATACGAATCAGAAATATCATCACCAGTGCTCATTCTCAGTTAAAGAATTTTTCTAAGGGACTGTATCCTGCGATTATCGTTATTTACGATAATACTGGAGGTCTATCTCATCTGGATCACGAAGATATCTTGAATGGAATGTATGGAAATGAAACAGTAGTAGTAAATTTTTCTCAAGCACCTGATGTTGCATCCGAATTAGTAAGTCACAAGTTTGGTGGGAAACAAAAACTAACGCCTTACCATAATCGAGTCGTTAGTGCAATCGCGCTTTTGACAGCTGAAAACAATTCCCCTAAGCTGAACATATTTCATAACATTTACACTGAGTTACCTGTGAATCCCCACATTGCTTGGCAGATAGCGGAAAAACAATATACTTTACAATTGGACTTATCTACTTATCAATTTTGGTCAGAAATTACTCCTTAGGCCTGTGTAGTTAGAGAATTGATATCTAGAATTCCTCTCTAAAGACCGATTGTATTTCTGTTGGTGTTTTGCAGGTTTTCAGCTTAGCCTGTATTGCTAAAATCTTCTCAGGAGAAATGATAGAGCTGTCAAAGCTAACACCTACACCAATATGCTTTAGAGCTTTACGCTGAAACCTTGCCATTTCGTCTCTGTAGTTAAGCTTCTGTTCCTGCTGCAGAAAATCAAGAGGATGAATAAGTGCAATGCAACAAAAATTTCCATTATCTTGCTGGATATTTAGCGAAAGAAAATTTTTTTGATTTGAATCTTGCCAATTTCTCATTGTCTCATATAAGGCTTTCATTGAAACACACTCAAAATAGAGAAGGTTGTTTGCATGTGGCTCTGTCATATGTGATTCTTTTCCTTACAGAGTGGTATTCCTCTACACAAGTAGAAATCTATCTCACTGCCCGATCCGTAATCTCCAGCGCCTGATCCAAAACGTCAAATCCCTGTTTCAATTGTTCCTCTGTAATGATCAACGGCGGGATGATCAGCACGGTGTGCCAGTGAGTATATAAAAATAGACCGTGATCGAGGCAATATTTCTTGAGCGCGTTCATCTCCGGCGAGGAACCATTCCACGGCGCCATCGGCTCTTTCGTCTTTCTATCTTTCACTAACTCAAGAATCCCAAACAATCCTATACTCCTCACCTCTCCGACAGATGGATGCGCCTCGCCAAGATCGGTTAGCATGCGTTTGAGTATCTTGCCCATCCCCGCTGCGTGCTCGACGAGCTTATCCTCTCGCATCACACTGATATTCGCAATCGCCGCCGCGAGCGAGACCGGATGTGAAGTGTACGTCAGGCCACCTTCGTAGGCATGTTCGTTGAACGCCGCGGCGATCTCCGGCTTCATCGCCACCGCGCCCAGCGGCGCATAAGCGGAAGTCAATCCCTTTGCCATGGTGATCATGTCGGGGACGACATCCCAGTGTTCTACAGCAAACCATTTGCCTGTGCGACCGAACCCGCTCATCACTTCATCGGCGATCATCACGATGTCGTATTGATCGCACATGGCGCGCACGCCCTGCATGTATCCCTCGGGCGGGATGATGACTCCGTTTGTCCCTGTAACGGACTCTATGAGGATCGCAGCAATCGTCTGCGGTCCCTCGTATTGGATAATCTCTTCGAGGTGGTTGAGATAGTCTAGCGTGAAGTCTGCTTCGGAAATGTCAGGATTCGTCCGGTGGAAAGTGGATCTGTAGCGGTACGGGTCGAGGAAATGGACGACGCCCGGCATCAGGTTCGGCTCCCAGACCACACGACGCGGGTCGCCCGTCGCTGCCATCGCGCCGGCGGTCGCGCCGTGATAGGAGCGATAACGCGTCAGAATCTTGTGTCTGCCTGTGTAGCCGCGCGCCAGCTTGATCGCGTTCTCGTTGGCGTCCGCGCCGCCGAGCGTAAACAGCACCTTTGTCAGCGCCTGGTGTGGAGTGATCTCGGCCACCATCTTGCTCGCCAGGGCTCGGGCTTTCGTCGTCATCCCCGGCGCGGCATACGCGAGCTCCGCCACCTGCTCCTGCATCGCCTTGACTACGCGCTCATCTCCATGGCCGATGTTGACGCACATTGTCATCGAGTTGAAGTCAAGGTAGCGCTTCTCGTCTACATCCCAGAAATACACACCTTTGGCGCGCTTCACCGCGATGGGATTCACCTTCGCCTGCGCCGACCAGGTGTAGAAGACATGTTCTTTGGATATGGATAGAATTTCGTCGTTGGTGAGATCGAATATCATAAATTTCCTGTTTACCTGTGTACTTGTATACTCTCTGATGACCCAGCAGTTCAGCCGCTGGGTCATCAGAGCCATTATAACCCTCCAGAATCCAGGGATTCATGATAAACTACATCCCGCTTAAGAAACAGGTACGTCACAATATACGTGCCTTTCCGCTCCCGGCGGACCCACGGTCTGAACGGGAGCAATTCCATGGAAAGGAGGAAACCCTCATGCGCAAATATGAACTCGTTTGCATTATCCAGCCCGAGCTGGATGAGACCGCTTTTAAAGGCGTGGTCGACCGCGTCTCCGGCTGGGTCAGTGATGCAGGCGGAAGTGTGGATAAAGTGGATGTCTGGGGACGCCGCCGAATGGCGTACCAGATTCGCAAGCAGCGCGAAGGTCAATACGTTCTGCTGAACGTGACTCTCGATCCGAAAGCCACCAGCGAGCTGGAGCGGAACATCCGCTACCTCGAGCCCGTCCTGCGTCACATGTTGTCCGCGGTCTAATTAATTTTAGAAATAGTTTGGGATAAACAAGGAGATTGACATGAGCCGAGGCCTGAACAAAGTACAGATTATTGGTCACCTGGGACGCGACCCCGAGATGCGCTACACGCCCTCCGGGCGCCCGGTCACCACCTTCACCGTAGCGGTCAGCCGCTCGTGGAATACAGTGGACGGCGAACGTCACAACGAGACGGAGTGGTTCAACATCGTCGCCTGGGGCAACTTGGCAGAGATCTGCAAGCAGTATCTCAACAAAGGACAGCAAGTCTATATCGAAGGACGCTTGCAAACCCGCCGCTGGGATGACAAGGAAGGCGTCAAGCATACAAGTGTAGAGGTTGTCGCCAACGAGATGATGATGCTCAGCGATCGAGGGGAACGCCGCGACCAGAATAATCAGGGCCAACAAGGAGCGGATGTCCCTCCCGATGATATGACAGCGAACGAGGATGAATTCCCGTTCTAAAAGATTACTTTAGACCCTAAGGGTTTCCTTGAAAAACATTTCCTCGTGACCTGAAAAGGCTATGGATCGGAATTACAACCTCCTGCCTGACGACAAACCCTTAGGGTCTCAATATAAAAATTAAATTGGAGTACTAATGGCTGAAGATCGAAGACCATATGGTTCCACGGAAGGTGGTGGAGAACGCCGCTTCTTTGCGAAACCGAAATTTTGTCAATTCTGCGCCGATAAGACGCTGACGATTGACTATAAAAAGACAGACCTGCTTCGTAAGTATGTCACCGAAGACGGTTCCATCCGTCCACGCCGCCAGACGGGCGCGTGTGCAAGACACCAACGCGCTGTGGCAGCCGCCGTCAAACAGGCGCGCCACATTGCCCTGCTGCCGTTCACAGGCAAGTCCGACGACGGACGCTAATCCTTGCGTAGCAAAGCAGTCACGGGGTCCCGCGCCTCGCGGGACCCCGGCTTTGCGTCACGGAGAATTTGAATGGCAAAACAGAACACACCAAAGACTATTACTAAGAAGCACATCGCCCGCCTGGAACGCGAACGCCGTCAGATTAAGCTGATCCGCGGCATCGCCATTGCTGGCATCGTGATTGTAGTCGGTCTACTAGCATATGGTTACCTGCGGCTTAATGTATTCTCTTTACGCGAACCGGTAGCCAGGGTCAATGGCGTCACGGTCACCACCGGGGAATGGCAAGAGCGCGTCAAATTTCAGCGGGCGCAGCTGCTGAACGCTTATAATCAATACCAGTTCTACCAGCAGAACTTCGGGTTCGATTACTCGCAGCAATTGCAGGAAATCACAACGACGTTGTCTGTTCCTGAAATCATCGGGCAGCAAGTGCTGGACCAGATGACGGATGAGATCCTCATCCGCCAGGAAGCCGAAGAACGCGGGATCACGGTCTCGAACGAGGAAATCGACAATTACTTTAAGGAAACGTTCGGCTTCTTCCCGGATGGCACGGCAACTCCTACCATCACCCCCACTGAGTTTGTCTTCCCGACTCTTTCGAATGAGCAGTTGACCTTCTACCCGCCCACATCGACGCCCACCGAAGCCGCCACCTCCACGGTAACGCCGACGGGCACGCCAGATCGGTCAGTTACCCCGACTTCCACAGCCACTACAGCTCCGCCCACACCGACATTTGTTCCCGAAGCGGCAACAGCCACTTCCACTCCCTACACCCTCGAAGGGTATCAGACGGACTATGAGGAGATGGTGGAGAGTTTCAGTACGTATAACGTCAGTGAAAGAACGATCCGCTCGATCTATGAAGCGGACATTCTGCGCAAAAAATTACGTGACGATATCACCAAAGACATCCCTCAGACTGAAGAACAAGTCTTTGCGCGTCACATCCTGGTCGAGACGGAAGAGGAAGCCAACGCCGCCTATGAGCGCCTCCAGACCGGAGAAGACTTTGCCACAGTTGCCGCGGAAGTTTCGCAAGACACAGGTTCTGCCGCGAGAGGTGGCGACCTGGACTGGCAGCCTCGCAGCTTCTTCGTGAAAGAGTTTGCCGATGCGGCATTCAGCCAGGAAATCGGCGAGATCGGTCAACCGGTCAAAAGCGAATTTGGCTATCATATTATCCAGGTAATTGCGCGTGAAGAGCTGCCTCTCAGCGCCAGCCAGTATGAGCAAACGAAGGAAACCGCCTTCAATAATTGGCTGACTGCGGAGAGAGAAGAAGCGGCTATTGAGACGTTCGAAACCTGGAAGGATCACGTCCCGACAGAACCTGCTTTGCAGCCTCAACAAGTTATTCCCCAGTAAACAAAAACCGTCCGATACAAAGTGATCGGACGGTTTTTTATTTTCACTGTAATTCGTCAGGCTCGCTGCAGCATATCTTCGGTCACCTGGTCCAGCCGCAAGCTGATCACCTGGCTGGCAGAGTCGCGCCCCATCGTGATCCCGTAGATCACGTCCGCCGCCTGGACGGTGTTGCGGTTGTGCGTGATGATGATGAACTGCGTTTCCTTGCTCAACTCCTGAAGCAGGTCACGGAAGCGGCCGACATTTGCCTCATCAAGCATGGCATCCACTTCGTCCATCACACAGACAGGCGTGGGAGAAACTTTGAGTAGGGCGAACACCAGCGCCACGGCGGTCAGGCTGCGCTCACCCCCGGAAAGTAGAGCCAGTCCCTGCTCGCGTCGCCCGGGCAAACGCGCTTCGATCTCGATTCCCGTTTCGACGAGATTATCCGGGTCGGTCAGCGAGAGCCGCGCCGAGCCGCCGCCAAACAGACGGGTGAACATGGCGCGAAACTGTTTATCGACCGCATCGAAAGTCTTTGCGAATTCCTGGCGTGTGAGCTCATCCAGCTCGGCGATCACATGCTTGAGATCCTGCTCCGCCTTTTGTAAATCTTCGACCTGGCTGCGCATGAATGTATAGCGTTCAGATTCTGCCTCGAACTCCTGTTTCGCTTCCGGGTTGATCGCGCCCATCCGGCGCAGGCGCGTGCGCTGTTGCGCCAGTTGTGCTTCGAGATCCGGCGAGACCTCGGTCACCACGGGCAACTCCTCGACCATACCCTCAAACGGCAGCGGGACCGGACCGGAAACCTCCTCTGCGTAATCGAACATCACCAGCCCAAAATCATCTGAGATGCGCTGGCGCAGATTGTCCAAAGCTTCCTGCTTGCGCATCTGATCGAGCTGCACTTGCCCCAGCAGACGCTCCGCGGTTGCCAGAGCGCGCTGCGCATTCGACTCGGCTTCCTGCAAGCGGGTTTCTTCCTGCTCGGCGGTCTCCAAATCCTTTTCCGCCGGGTCGATGAAGACTCGCAGTTCTTCAATCTTTTTATGCAATTCCGTTTCGCGTTCGCGCAGAGAGGCGCGTTCCGCCTCCAGTCCGCTTAGTGACGTTTCTGCTTCTGTAAGCCGCGCCGTCAATTCAAAGTGACGCGTATCGAAGCGCGCCGCCTCCTTCTCCCTCTCCTCTTTCATCGAATTCGCATCTGCCAGAGCGCGTTCCGCAACAGCCATCCGCGTACTCCAGTAGGAAGCCTGGTTTTGCGTCTCCGCCAGATCCATGGCTTTCAGTTGTTCGGAGAGGGCACGCAGGGTCTCATGGGTACGTGCGGATTGATTCTCTACATCCGATTGAGATTGGATCAGGGTTTGACGGATCGAGGTCGCTTCCTTTACCTCAACGTTCAGTTGATCCCGCTGCTTCTTTTGCCACTCCAGCTGGCGCCGCGCCGATTCGGACTCTACCTCCACCTGGCGCTCACTCTTCAAGGCTTCTTCTACTCTGAGGCGCTCTTCGCGAACTTTTTCGTCTGCGTGACCCAATTCACGCTGCGCCGCGGTGATTTGCAGAGAAAGCGAATCGACCTCGCGGTTCACAGCCTCAATCTGTGTGTTCAATCCAGCAATGGACTCGGTCAGCTCACGTTTCTGACGTGGGCGGCTGAGGGCAGACCCAGCTCCTGAAGCCGATTTCCCGGCGATGATTAGCCCATCACCGCGGAAGACCTCACCGCGCAGTGTGACAACCCGTGCCTGGGTCGGCAGCTCTTCCAACAGCCGCCGCGCCGTCGCGCGATCCCGGACGATCAACGTCTGGCCGAGTAACAAACGGACAGCCGCTCGCAGTTCCTCCGGTGCATTGACCAGTTCTGAAGCGACACCTAAAGAGTTTTCGTCATTGGGGTTATCGACGGGTGGGCGCGAATAATTGTCCAGAGGGAGCAGTGCCGCACGGCCTGCTTCCTCTGACTCGAGCAATTGCAGAGCCGCCTCAATTTCATTTGCATCGAGGAGAATGGCATCGAGCGTATCTCCCAATGCCGCGGCGACGGCCACTTCCAATTCGGCAGGCACATCCAGCGAGGCGCTTAACGCACCGCGCGTACCCTGGAGCCGCGCCTGGCGGGCGGCATCCAGCAAAAAGCGCGCACCTTCTGCGTACCCTGCCAGCGAGTGTTCTGCCTGTTCCAGGACTTCCAACTGCGCCTTGAAGCGGGTGTGTTCGGCAAGCAACTGAGCGCGTTGTTCGGACCTCGCGCGTCGCTCCGTTTCCAGCCTCTCGAGCGCCTGACGCTTTTCTCCCAGTTGAGACTCTGCATTACGAAGTCGAGCCTCAGCTTCCTCCCGTGCTTGGCGCGTCTCACTGTATTTTTCTTCGGCTTCACGCGCTTGGACCTCCGCCGACTCAATAACCTGCTCCGCGGCACTCAAACGAGATCCCAGACTTTCCAATCTTGATTTCAATTCATCCAGGCGCGCCTGCGACTCTGCACGTTGTGTATTCCATTTTTCAATTTCAGCCTGCGCCGATCGTAATTGCTCTTCCACAAATGCACGTTCCGTTTTACTTGCCTCGAACACCTGTTGCGCTACCGCATATTGCTGCTGTGCTTCTTCATATTCCGCTTGCAAACGCGCCACTTCCCGTTCGGCTTCTGTGAGACGTTCCCGCGCCACTCGTTCTTCATCCGAAGTACGGTTCTGATCGGCAACTACCGAGGACTGCGCCGAAAGCAGGGAACGCTGCCGTTCCTCCAACACCGCCAGCGAACGGCTGACTTCTTCACGCTGGTTGTGCAATTCCGCCGATTGACGATGCCAGGCGTTGAGCTGCGAACGCAAACCCACGAACTTTTCACGGAATGTGTTGTACTCCGCTTGTGCCCGAGCATGGATTTCGCGTGCTTCTCGAACACGCACTTCCTGCGCTTTGACCACTTCGCGTGACTCGGTCAGTTCCTGCTGGGCGCGGTGCCAGTGATAGCCATACCATTCCCGCAAAATCACTTTCAGGTCTGCCTGGGCGCGGGTGTATTCGATGGCACGTTTTGCCTGGCGCTCCAGGCTTCGCAAGCGCGGCTCCAGCTCAGACATGATATCGAGCACGCGCTCGAGATTACGCGTTGTGTGATCCAGTCGTTTCATGGCGTCTTCGCGACGCACACGATATAGCCCCACACCTGCCGCCTCTTCAAAGAGTCGCCGTCTCTCATCAGCCTTGAGAGCGAGGGATGCATCCACAAGCCCCTGACCCAGGATGGTATACGTCCGCTCCGATAAGCCGGAAGCCGCCAGCAATTCGTTCAGGTCGCGCAGTCTCACGTGTTGATCGTTCAGCAGGTATTCGTTGTGTCCATCGCGGTAGGCGCGGCGTGTCATGCCTACCTCGGTGAAGTCTACAGGCAACCAGCCCGTTGTATTGTCGAAGACAATATGCGCGGAAGCCATGCTGGCGCGCGGCCGGTGTTCTGACCCGTTGAAAATCATATCCTCCGTCTTTTTACCGCGCAGCAAAGTATAGGATTGTTCTCCCAAGACCCAGCGCAGCGAATCGGCGATATTCGATTTGCCGGAACCGTTGGGACCAACGATCGCCGTAATCCCGGCTGCAAATTCAAATGTGGTTTTGGATGCGAAGGTCTTATACCCTTGCAATTCGAGTGATTTTAGACGAAGAGGCATGTATGGTTATGTGATTTATTTGTAGGAAAGCCCTAATGCTTCGAGCGCAGTCTGCGCCGCGATGCGAGCGGCGATTTGTTTGCTCGAGCCATGTCCCCGGCCATAGGTCAGGCCCTGGATACGAACCTCAACCTCGAAGACTTTTGCGTGATCTGGCCCATGGGAACCTATCGTAATATATTGCGGCGTTCCCATCTTTTCCGCCTGAGCCCATTCCTGCAGTCGGCTCTTTGGGTCATGGATCTCATCTAGGACAAACTCCTGCGCGGCATCTAATAAGGGGTGGACAAATGCTTCGACCGCGGCGAGCCCGGCATCCAGGTACAACGCGCCGATTATTGCTTCAAAAAGCGAACCCAGCAACCCGTCGCGCTGGCGCCCTCCCGAAGAAAATTCACCGCGTCCCAGGCGAAGCGCCGGACCCAGGTTCAGGTGCCGGGCGAACGTGGCAAGCTGATCATTGCGCACGATGGCGGAACGGATCTTCGTCAGTTCCCCTTCGCGCATTTCGGGGAAGCGGTTGTAGGCCCAGGCGCCAACGACAAAGTCCAGCACGGCATCTCCGAGAAACTCGAGCCGCTCATTATCCTCTAGTGAGTCAGGGTTTTCATTGACGTAAGACCGGTGTGTAAGGGCGCGCGTCAGCAGGGCCAAGTTCTTAAAGGGCAAACCCAGCCGCTGGCTGAGGTCTGAGGCAGATTCGAAATTCCGCGATTCAGAGAGGATCGTCACGACAAGCTCCCGGGAACTCAGGGAGCGCCAGACCCACCCATCCTTTAGAGGGGTCGAGCTCGCGGTCCATCAGTTCCCAATATCACCTCGCACGCTTCGCTGGTGTAGGGTGCGGGGAATCAAGCGGGCTGAATTGTACTACAGCGTGGCAGTCCTGTGGACACGCGAGGCACGCCAGGGGCGTGACCTTTTCTCTTCCGTTTTGTGTGGCGTGCAGGGTACAATCGAACATCCTCCCTGGAGGGAGATTATGGCTGAACCTAGCAGTGAGACCAGGTTTTTGCATGCAATTGAGATGGGGTTGGGCGCCTGGCAATGGGGCGATCGTATGGTCTGGCAATATGGTGATGGGTATGGTGACGCGGAAGTACATCAGGCATTTCTGGCATCTTTGAATGAGGGTATCCGTTTTATCGATACCGCTGAAATTTATGGGAATGGCCGCTCGGAACGATTACTGGGCCAGTTCCTGAAAGGGACGGATCAACCCGTATTAATCGCGACCAAGTTTCTTCCCTTTCCATGGCGCTTTGGAAAAAACTCCCTCGTGCGTGCACTGAAGGGAAGTCTGGGACGCCTGGGCGTGGAAAGTGTGGACCTGTATCAAATCCATTGGCCCAGCCCTCTCATGAGCACTGACACCATGATGGAAGGCCTAGTGGAATGTGCAAAAAGCGGGTTGACGCGTACCGTGGGCGTTTCCAACTTTGGCCAAACCCAGATGCTGGCAGCCTACTCCTCACTTGCACAGCACAACATTCCTCTGGCATCCAACCAGGTGCATTACAGTCTGCTTAATCGCACGGTAGAAAAAAATGGAACTCTTGCCCGCTGTAAAGAATTGGGCGTCCGGATGATCGCCTATAGCCCGATTGAGAAAGGATTGCTCTCAGGGAAGTACAACGTCAATTCCCCGCCACCCGGTTCTCGCAGCAGAAATTATGCAAACTTGCTCCCAAAGATCGGCCCCCTGCTTAAGCTCATGACGGAGATCGGTCAGGACCATGGCGGCAAGTCGAATGTACAGGTGGCGCTAAACTGGGTGATCTGCAAAGGCGCACTGCCCATTCCCGGCGCGAAGAATGCGAACCAGGCGCAGGAGAATGCAGGCGCGCTCGGCTGGAAGTTGACAGACCAGGAGTTCGCCAGACTGGATGAAACGAGCAATATGATCTTGGAATAACTCAGTGAGAAGACGGGGAACTGTATTTTAGTAATCTTTGAATCTGCCCCACTTCGAATGGCTTCGAAACGTAGTTATCGATCCCCGAATCGAACAAGGCTTGCCCGATCTCAGGCAGGTAACTTGCCGTCAGAGCCACTATGAAGGTGTGAGAACCTTCGTTTTCCCAGGCACGAATTTGCCTGCTGGCTTCCATACCGTCCATCTCCGGCATACTCAAATCCATAAAGACAATGTCAAATTTATTGTTCTTAACAGCCTCAAGGGCTTCCAGTCCGTTGGCTGCCACTTCGACACGGTGACCCTCATGCGTTAGGATCACGCGCATCAACCGGCGGCTGAGCTCGTCATCATCTGTCACAAGGATTTTTAGCGAAAGATTACTTTCAGCTTCAAGAGTCTGGTCCAAAACGACACTCATACCAACAAGTTCTCCAGCTAGATAAATGCTAAGTTCTTAGCCTACAGCGCTATGCTTGTTCCTCTACTACCAAGTCCATGACAATACCCTGCTGTAAAGGTTACCCCGAGTGACCGATTCCGGCTCATTATGCAATGAACTTAAAACGAAAACGCCCGCCTGTATAGAGCATAGGCGGACGTTTTGAAATGGTGGCTCCAAAGCCTGGGTCTGATAATGAAAAGTCTCAGAACCTCTCAAAAAGCTACCGGGCCATAAACATTTGACGGTCAAGCTTGTAACCCATTGCCTCCAGCCTCGGGGAGAACATGGGACGCAACCCGGTGGGACGGAATTGGCCAATTGGCTTTCCCGAAGAGTCGGTACCGGTCTGTTGGAATTGAAAGATATCAGTCAACGTAATGACTTCTGATTCCATACCCGCCACTTCAGAAATTTGGGTAACTTTGCGTGTTCCATCAGGGAAACGTGTAAGATAAACAATCAGGTCAATTGCTGCAGAGATTTGCTTGCGGATGGCAACCACCGGCAACTCGAACCCCGCCATCAAAGTCATCGTCTCAAGGCGGGAAAGGGTATCACGCGGGGAATTTGAGTGGACCGTGGTCATCGAACCGTCATGACCTGTATTCATTGCCTGCAGCATATCCAGTGTTTCCCCACCACGAATCTCGCCTACAATGATGCGGTCTGGGCGCATACGCAGGGAATTCCTCACGAGGTCACGGATTGTGACTTGTCCTTCACCGTTGTAATCCGACGGACGGGCCTCCAGCGAAACTTTGTGCGTCTGCATCATCTGTAATTCAACAGAATCCTCAATCGTCACAATTCGTTCATGATCTGGGATGGCGCGGGCTAGGATGTTGAGGAAGGTCGTTTTCCCGGAACTGGTATTCCCCGCTACAACAACATTTAGACGAGCCGCCACACAAACCGCGACAAAATCTGCCATCCCCTGAGTCAGCGCGTTTTTGTCGATCAGATCCTGAACGGATAGTTTGTCCTTCAGGAAGCGGCGGATGGAAATACAAGTACCCTGTTGGGCAACCGGCGGTATGACAGCATTGATGCGGGAACCATCTTTGAGGTGAGCATCTACTGTGGGGTGTTTGTAATTTACAAAACGCCCAAACGGATTAATAATGTAATTGAGTACAAGACGCAACTGGAGTTCACTCTCAAAGTGCGCCTCAGTCAAAATTAACTTACCTTCTTTTTCAATAAAGATCTGTTGGGGACCGTTGATCATGATTTCACTGATCTGTGGATCGTCAAAAAACGGTTCTAGAGCACCGTAACCAGTGCAATAATCAAAAATTGCTTCAAGGAATGCCGGCTCTCCCGGTCCAAGGTCACCGTTAGCGCGCTCATATGCCTCGAAGATAAGCCCTCTCAGCAGTTCTTCATAGCGTTCTCCCAGTGGAGGCGTTTCGTCCATCAATTCGATCAGGTATTTCAGGACGCGGGGTCTTAATAACTCAGGGTCAGTGATCCCTGGAACGTTAGATGTGAGTACTCTTTGTACCATATTATATTCTCCGGAGTTTATCTATTTTCTTAATTTAAGAGGAGGGCAAACACGGAAATTGCTCGGTGTTTGCCCTCTGTTTATCATCTATTTCATCAGACCAACTTGACGCGGCTCGTGAACGACCTTGTCAATATCATAATTGATATTCATCATAGCACCACCATTGATCGTGACTGTGTTTCCAATGATCTGGGCATCGAGATTGGCACCGGTACTGTCTCCATTGACCTTCACGTCACAATAAGGAGCAAAGATTGTGCCCTCATACGTATTTATTGAGTTACCATCCATACTGCATTGGGGAGATGTACCAGTGAAATCCGAATCGACAATGATCAAGTAGCCTGCATAGGGTCCAGTATCGGGCGCATCCAGATTGATAGTTCCACCTTCGATTTGGAAATAATTATTAGAGCGAATATAGATCGTCACATCATGACCGATGAGAACAAGATTACGACTTCGCAGCTTGATCACATCATCTACACAATAGACTCCGGGCATCATCACAATTTCATCATGAACGCTCGAGTCGGTCGGAGGAAACTGATTCCATCTGCCTGGTGTGACAACCGTTTGTGCGGAGTTAGGATTTGAATACGTTCCATATGGTGAAGTGCACTCTGCTGGCAACGCAGGCATATCAGGCGGATAATCATAAGGTTCGTTATTATAAGATGGCACAGGAATATTTGAAGAGCTTGCAGTACAGGAAGTGGAACTGCTCCCCAGGTGCACATTCGCCGTACCTGTAGAAGTAATACTCCCATCGGTAACCGTGATCGTAGGGCAGCCTGATTGTTCAATCCCACATCCCGACCCACCTGAGTTGACAAACAAGCCTCCTCCGGTAAGATTGATCGTACCGTTCCCACCAAGAACGATGTTTCCATTTGATCCGGTACACGAGTTGGGATTCAGCGCAACGATCAGATTCCCATCGTAAAACGGTCCGCCTTTTTGGGCCAGTGCTACAGCTTGCACAGTATTATGGGTTTCATTAATACCAAGCACTCTTGCAAAGTAGGTACTGACATCCGAAGTAATAATTACTTGCACATACTCTGTACTGCCGGTATATACTCCACAACTGGCTCCTGTTTCATCACAACGATACACGTCGACCTCATTGGTCACATGGTTATCATCGTAGCCATTGTCACCGGCGATGTCCATTGCATTCAGCTTCCAGGTCGTTTCATCCCTTCCGAGACTTAGTGCACCAGCCAGTGCGGCTGCATCGGCCGCATTTTGCGCATGACGACGGTCCGAGAATTTTATGCTGCCATCGATGGCAAGGCCTGCAATCCCAAACAAACCAATCGCCGCGAGTGCAATGATGATTAAGGCCTGTCCGCGTTCTTTGGGTGATTTCCGTTTCATTGTTTCTCTCCTTCCTAATTTGCTATTTTCGTAATTGCGCTACAACCCGGCGTGGAAAAATTAATAGTGATCGTTGTCGTACCACTCATATTTGAAGCGGTATAGTTTTGAACAAATGTAAATGTGATTTTGGACTGCCTGTTATTCCCAGGAAGGGCCAGTGTGGAAGCAGGCGTGAGCGTGGTTGTTCCCGAACTGTTGTTAATACCGGACCAATATGTGGTACTTAGATTGGCACTATCCAATGTCAAAGTTTTAGGATCGCTGTTCCCGCCATTTTCTGGCCATGTCAAAGTGACGCTTGAGACTGTCACATCAATGTATGGATTTGTGACTGTCATACTTATAACATTTGTACCGTCAATTACACTAATGTTTCCGGCTGTGATCGTGTTACAACTTGCCGAAGGGGTTGAGGTACTTGTGGGTGTGGAGGTAGATGTCGCCGTCGGAGTACTAGTCGCTGTAGGCGTGCTAGAAGGGACCATAGTTGGCGTGCTACTGGGTAGCGGCGTCATCGTGACCACTTCGCCCGGGCGCGTCACCGTGGGTGTAACCGATACAACCGTTGCTGTCGCGGTTGATGTGAATGTGCTAGTAGGAAAGATCGTTCCTATCGCTGTTGGACCGCTTGAGCCGGGGGTGCTTGACGGACTGGTCAAATTCTCAAGATCGAGTGAGCCAATGATTGTCCGGGCGCTAGATGAGGTGAGGGTGCGCGAACCAATCGGAATCAGATTTACCATGGGACTATAATTCGCGCTCACTGTAATCAATACACGGTCTCCAGAGGATACATTGATATTGGGATCTTCCCCAGCGGTAGCTGTACAATCTGGAATTGTGGATGTTGAGCCTGGGCCATGATCATATGAAATGGTGATTATCAATGGAGTAAAGAAAGCCGAACGCTGCGCCGCATCCTTAATACCTGCGCAATGCCTATATTTAGAGTATCCAGCGTCATCCAAACCAATTGCAGAGCCATAACGGGCAGCCTCACGGCTGGCATTGTTGACAGCCGCATACATAAAGATCAAACGACCCACTTCTAATATTCCCATCAATAACATCAGAAGAATTGGCAACACGATTGCAAATTCAACCATTGCCTGTGCAGGAAATCCAGGGGTTCTATGTTTTCGGTGATGGATACGCATATGCTTTACTTTATATGTGAGAAATGTTAGAGAAGTCCAGCGTACACATCCGGGTTAGGATCATCCCAGATGGCAGCTTCTATTTTCCAGATCGGTTTATATGACAAATGCAGGACGGTACAAATGGGGGAAAGTTACAGGATGGTTTATTACAACAACCGCCATATATAGCCAAACTTTGTATAAAACAATATAAAACTGTATATATTGCCCTTGTGAGGTCCCCCTTTCATATTAATTCCATTGTGAATTGCTAACGTGAAAAGAATTGAGCTGATCTGGTATTTTTCTATGTAACTTTTGATAAATTAGAAAGTCATGTTTATAGAGCTGAGGGAGGTCCTCAGGCAAATCCACAATCTTTTATTGAAAGGAAGGTTATTATGTTGTTTGCGCCCAAGGAAAAAGGTCAGGGGCTCGTCGAGTACGCGATTATTCTCGCGCTCGTTGCCATCGTTGTAATCGCTGTGATGCGCTTGCTGGGACCCAAAATCGGCAACACATTCAGCACCATCAACAGCTCCCTGCCGTAAGACGCTCGTGAGAGCAAAAAGAGCTTTGTCTTTCAGGACAAAGCTCTTTTATTTTCATCAGGTTTGATCTTATGGTGCTGCAGTTAATACCCATCGTTTTTCCGAATCCGACCCAGTGAGAATGAGAAGCAGGCAGGGAGAATTCGTATCCAGCCCTTGTATCTCTTCCAAGGTCATTTCATAAACAGAGTACACACCGTACGTCAGCTTGTCATTATTGCTCATCGCAAGCTCAATGGGGTCATTTTGGTTCAGAGTTCGGAGCACAGCCTCCAATTGACGACTCCAGGGTAATGAGACCCAGCGGCAGACTTCGGTCCCTTCCAGCCACTCTGCGCCATTCGGCTCCCATCTACCCGCATCCAAGGTGCCTCTCCCTAGATCAAAACGCCAGCCGCCAGGCAGGCTCACAGCGACAGGATAGGGCAGGTTCGAAACTTCGCGAACGGGCTCCGGTCTGGATTGCTGATAAGCATTGAAAATGAGAAGAGATAAAATTCCGGCCAGGACAATCCCTAAAAATCCGAGAGTTATGTAGATGTAGCTTCGATAAGGTCTAAGTGCATTCTCAAAGGCATTTACCCGCTCTTTGAACGTGTCTGGTGGTCGAGATTCAACTTCTACAAAAACCTCTTCTCCACCCTCCAGAGCAATCGAACGAACATCACTTTCCGCCTCTTCAAAAGTGCGAGGGCGAAATGCCTGCTCCTTTCGCTGTTCAAAATCAATTTCTGGCTCTGATTCCGGCGGAACTTCCACATCAGCAGAAACATAAGATGTTGCGATGTCTGATTCGGAAGATTCCCTTTCAAGCATGTCGATCAGATCATTGATTTGCTTCTCAGGCTCAGCAGGCTCTGCTGTCTGGCTTTGCGCATCCACAACTTCCGTTTGTAACACAGCAGTGGGCAGATCTATTTCAACACTAGGTGGAGATGGTTCTGGCTCAGAGTTCTTCCTCTTTTTTCCAAACCGACGCCACCATTTTTTATCCCTACTGTCTTTGTCAGTTTCTTCTTCAATTAATGACCGGCGCACATCGTCTAGCAAATCTTCAGCGGATGATTCATGTTCGAAATCGGCAGATTTCTGACTCTCAAGAGAAACCTCCGTGGCTGTTTCTTCAGGATTGGCATTTGCGGAAGCCGGCGAGGAAGCTTCAGCGTCCACGGAGATAGATTCGATTTCCGTCTCATTGGATTGTTTTGATTCTTTATCTT
The DNA here is from genome assembly GCA_025966435.1 of Anaerolineales bacterium. Lineage (GTDB taxonomy): Bacteria > Chloroflexota > Anaerolineae > Anaerolineales > Villigracilaceae > Defluviilinea. Next base: position 19,519 of record JAICRQ010000003.1, read on the forward strand.
TCTTGGTCATAGTCGTTCCTTCACTAAGGGATTGAAGTAGGCAGTGGGGGTAGCTCGAATATAAAGGTCACCGTGACTTCCGCCTCCTCAGGCAGTTCAAATCTCTCATTGCGGTACAGACCTGGGAGGCTGACGTTGATCTCAATTCCAGGTGTGTACCCAGCCATATCAAAGATGGCGATGCCGTTTTGGGTTCGCTGTGTGATTCGTTCATTGGTAGAGGTCTCAAGAAGCACCGTCATCGCATCGATCCATTCATCCGCCTCGGGGGTTCCATTTCCGTTACGATCCATAAACACCTGAACTCTAACGGTGGCATTCGAGATAAAGACAGTGGGGGTAGGAATTGGTGTACGTGTAGGTATGATGGTAGGCGCGGCAATGACCACACCGGTATCTGTGTAATCAAGCCGGTAAAAGTCAAAGGCGAATAGATTGTTCATAAATGCATCTACATAGCCCGCTCCCCCTCGGCAATTGATCCGTTCGGAAACATTTTCCCAGGTGAGAGGTTGATTCGCCTTCCGCGTGGAAATGAGGGCTTCCTGAAAACAGCTCAAACCGCTGTGATAGGACAGCAGTGTGAAGCGCCAAAGGTCCTCATAGCTGGTCGTATCGATATCTCCACCTGCGGCAATGGTGGCAACGGCCGCCGTGGCAGTAGCAACATCCGCATCAGGATCAGGAAGATCAACATTATTTAAGATGAAATCCACCTGCTGGCAGTTGGCTCTGAGCAACAGGGCAATGAACGCGATACTCTCCTTTGCTTTGTTTAGATCAAATCCATATTCACACTCGGCGCAAGTAACGTCCATTACTCGAACCACGGCCCCGCGAATCATCGCTTGCTGTTGAGGGTCCAGGCTTAGATAAGGTCTTAAACAATCAGAGAGGACACTCGGGCAGACTCTTTGATACAAAGTAGGATCACGGCGCAGCAGGACATCTACACCCAACTGATTGACCTGCCCTAAACCATACTCATCCAAGAAAACACGGACATTTCCGGGCCAGAATTGTGTTTCGACTTCAATGAGTGTTTTCAATATCTTAGGAGGGACGCCATGATTGCTGCTTGCAAGCCAGATATGATCATCATACTGGTTTTGCCATTCGATCATAGCACTCATAGAGCGTTCCAAACCACAGGCCGTTGGCCAACTTAAGCCCAAGCTCAAACCGCCCACAGGACAATCGCTTGCATCCACAATTCCGTTGAGAATCAACTGCGTGGCAAGATTATGAAGTGTCTTCTTGGTATGGAGTTCATACGGGAATTGCACAAAATCGTCCCAGGCGACATTTAACTCGTCGAACACACCCCATGTAACCCCACAGGAATTGGTGAACGTACGGAATTGACTGACAGAGTCAATCGTCACCAAAAATCCATTATCTGTCTGTGTAACCGAAACGGTTGCGATCACCGTCTCGCTAGTTTCTCCAGTTTCCGCATACGCCGCGAAAACGAGCCTTGAACTTGTCTGCAAACTAATGGCGCATGGAGAGGCAGTGCAGATAAACTCCTGGAGGTTAACGAAGCCTCGAATCACAATGGAAACTTGTGTCGGTAGAGAGGAAAAGGCACTCAAAATGACAAACGGCTCTGGTACGGGGCCAATCGGTGCCTCAATAAAAGCGTACAGACCTGATGGTAATACATTGACTGAGGTCGGAAGGCTCGGCGGTGATTCGGTGGAAGTCTGCAATGGAAGCGTCGCAGTAAGGAGCGGAGCAGCAGTGAGTGTTGCTGTGGATGTGCCTTGAGCCTGCGCGGCGGGTCGGAACATCCCTGCTTCGCCTGTCGCGGATTCGGCGTGAGCGACCAATATTCCAATAAGACCAGGCAGCGCTATTCCAAGGGCGAACATAATGCGATGAAAGGAATGGCGTCTACGGGTCTGCATTGCTTCTACTTCTTCGGAAGTTGACTGGTCACCCGTTTCCATGTGGAGGAGGGCACCGCGGGCGGCAACGCCTTATGGGTTTCGCCACTCAATGCATATGCCATCTTCCCCAGCATAAGACAGATCGGCAGATCGGGATTGCTCAGAATGAATGGTTGACCGAAATTGAGGGCCCGATTCACTTCCCCTGCTTCAAAGGGTAGGACAAAATCGATCGGACGTTTTAACACCTTTTCCAACTGCGCCTGTTTGATCGCCGCATTCGATGAATTATTATTTAAAGCAATCTTGACTTTGTCCAGGGAGATGCCCAGCCGGTCGTATATTTCCATGGCACTCACTGTTGTGCGAAGCGAAGCCATTTCAGGGGCCATCACGAGCAGAATTGTACTGGACATGCTCAACATATGTATGGTCATATCGGAAAAATCGTGGGAGGTATCCACGATAACAAAATCATTATGGCTCTTGATTTTTTCCATCAGCACTTTTAATTCTTCAGCGCTGAATGTGTCCGCTGCGATAGGGTATCGCGGAGATGCAACATAACGAATGCCGCTCTTGTGCGAACACATGATTTCCTCTACGACCGCATCATCCAAGTTTTCAGGTTCAAGGCCCACGAGATTCTCCCAGGTCGCATTTGGTTTTGCATCCAGCAGCAATGCCACTTGCCCTGCGGTTAATACGCTATCTAGAAGAAGTGTCTGTTTTCCCCAGAGTTTGTAAAATGCCAGCCCCAAATTCACAACAATGCTGGAACACCCCACGCCTCCTCGCAGGCTATGCACTGTAACAATTGTTGCCTCACTCGTGCTGACTGTATCTTTCTGCGCCATTTGCATGGCTCGTCCACGACGCGCAAGAATTCCTATCCGAGCAACCAGCTCCTCAGGCTGAAAAGGCTTTACCAGATAATCGTCTGCTCCTAATTCAAAGGCTTTTAGTTTCTCACTCAGTTCATCCTGTGAAGTAATGACAATAACCGGTATATAGCTGAATTTCGGATCACGACGCAAACGCTTAACAATTTCAAACCCGTCTAGCTCAGGTAGCTTTAAATCAACAATTAGCAGTTCAGGCTCAAAAGAGGGAATCTTTGCCAGGCCTTCACCACCAGACTTTGCATATTCGAGTTTATATTCGGATTCTTTCAGGGACTTTTGTAGCAACTTAAAATAAAATTGCTCATCATCAATTAACAACACCCGCATAGCTTCCTCCAGAGCGAAACAATTTTCTAGAAGGACCCGAGACTAATTTTTTTTTCCGCAAGAAAATTGTTTGATACTTCCAGTAGTTTACCAGTGACAATCTGGATTTCTTGAATCAATGGGCCTAGAGAGTCAGTATAATCTTCAATACTCAGCTTATCAAGCTTCTTGGCACAGTCATATAACTGCAATGCGCCTAGATTGCCCGCAATCCCGCTGAGGTTGTGCGCCGCTCTTGAAAGTTCCACCAGATCTTTTTTCCCATAAAAATGTTGAATAATCTGCAGACGTTTAGGAAGTCCTTCAATAAAGTCACTCAATAACTCTCTAAAAGTATCTTCATCCCCCCCAACTTGGACAATTCCTTTCTCAAAATCGAGGACTTTTTCGGTGTGTAACTCCTTCTCGAGGATTACGGACTGGTCCGATTGATCGTTATTCCGAGCCAGAAAACCGTATTTTAATAGTTGCTGAACTTGCTCCAACTCGAATGGCTTGGAGACATAATTATCGATCCCTGCTTCGAACAATACATGCCCCTGCTCGGGGAGGTAACTTGCGGTCAGCGCGACGATGAAGGTATGCGACCTGCCAGTTTCCCATTGACGGATGCGGCGGCTCGCTTCGATTCCATCCATGACAGGCATCTGGAGATCCATAAACACGACATCGTACCTTTTGATTTTAATGGCCTCAAAGGCTTCCAATCCATTGGAAACCAAATCAACCTGATGTCCATCACGCATCAGCAACAGCTGCATCATGCGCTGGTTCAAAACATCATCGTCAACGACAAGTATATTTAGTTGCGGGATTTTCCCGATGTTAGATTGATTCTCCGCGATGAAACCCATAACAATAACTATCTCCATGTTTAATCCACGCGCTAAGTCGTGGATTATATGCAAAAGCTGCTTGTGAACCCACTAAATCCAGCTCACATGTTAGTTAAATGAGTATATTACTGACTTATTGTCCAATTCATGACGCTCAGTGCTCTCAAAAGTTACCCCAACAGTGTTAGCTCACAAATATGTAATGAAGCTACAACTAAAACGCCCGCTGAGCAGAGTGCCTGCGAGCGTTGGCAACCAAAGTTGATTCTGAACTTAGCTGTTTCGGTTTTAGAAACACCAGGTACGTATGTGAGACTCAAAATGGTATAAACAACTATTGAGATTCAACAGTTGGCGCGCAGAATATTGAAAGTGTTCGCAGGACAGTAATGACCTGCCCGGCTCTACAAAAGAAAGGATAAAAAAAACTCTATCTAAACAAGCTGTTTGTGCTATAATGCCGCCATTATGCAATACCAGCTGCGCTTCGCCAATACCAATAATAACGACAATGACGATCTCCGAGTCGTTGGGCGAAGCCTTGCCGGTTAAAAAGTAAGTCCTGAGAGGAAACCAATCGCCCAACGCAGTAGCGAAGGGCGATTTATTTTGTCTGTAACTATCTGTCATTGCGAGGAGGGTATATTTTCCGACGAAGCGATCTACTCATAGAATGGGAGATTGCTTCGGGCTGGCGCCCTCACAATGACATGACATCAATGGAGGCGTACCATGTACAAAACTCATACTTGCGGCGAGCTCAGAGCTACTCACGCGAATCAGCAGGTGACTCTTGCAGGCTGGGTGCACCGCCGGCGAGACCATGGCGGGGTCATTTTTCTCGATCTGCGCGATCGCTACGGAATTGTCCAGGTCACGGTCAACCCTGATCTTTCCAAAGAGAGCCTAGATGCCGTATCCAATGTGCGCATGGAATGGGTCCTCCAGATCACAGGTATGGTTCAGAAGCGCCCGGCGGGGATGCAAAACCCCAAAATGCAGACGGGAGAAGTGGAAGTAATTGCCCAATCCGTTAAAGTGTTGAACCGTGCAAAGACATTACCGTTCCTTGTCAGTGGCGAGAATGACCTTCCCGATGAAAACACGCGCCTCAAATATCGTTATCTCGATCTGCGCCGCGAACGTATGACGCACAATATGATCCTGCGCCATCAGGTCGTCAAGTTCATGCGCGATTTTCTGGACCAGTACAATTTCGTCGAGATTGAAACGCCCATTTTGTTCAAGGCAACGCCCGAGGGTGCGCGCGATTATCTTGTCCCTTCGCGCCTCTATCCGGGGCAGTTCTATGCCTTGCCCCAATCGCCACAGCAGCTCAAGCAGTTGTTGATGGTAGCGGGCATGGATCGTTACTTCCAGATCGCGCGCTGTTTCCGCGACGAGGATCTGCGCGGTGACCGCCAGCCCGAGTTCACGCAGCTGGATCTTGAAATGTCCTTTGTCCAGCGTGATGATGTATTGGCGCTGGTCGAACAGCTTTATACCGAACTGATCTCCGCGATCACGCCGCACAAGAGATTGCTCTCTTCGCCCTGGCCGAGGTTTTCGTATCGGGAAGTGTTGGAGCGATATGGAACGGATAAACCCGACCTGCGCTTTGGCATGGAATTGATCGACGTCAGTGACATCTTTGCGAAGAGTGACTTCCGTGTGTTCCAATCTGCGATCGAAGCAGGCGGCGTGATCAAATGCATCGTCGCGCCCGGATGTGCCGAGTACTCGCGAAAGGAAGTAGATGCGTTGACAGAGTCCGCGAGGGCGCTGGGAGCTAAGGGGTTGGCTACTTTAGCGGTCACCAGTGAAGGCTTGAAAGGGACCGCGGCGAAGTTCGTGACACCGGAAGAAGCAGAAGCGGTCAAATCCAAAACCGGCGCGCAGGAAGGTGACCTGATCCTTGTCGCCGCAGACCAGCGCGCGGTCGTCAACAAAGTGCTCGGCGGGTTACGCTTAATCTTCCGCGACAGGTTGGATCTCGCGGACCCGAACATGCTGGCATTCGGCTGGGTGGTGGACTTCCCCATGTTCGCCTGGAACGAAGAGGAAGGGAAATGGGATGCAGAACATCACCCGTTCACAATGCCGCAGCTGGATGACCTTCCAAAGTTCGAGACCAACCCTGGCGAGATCTTGTCAGATGCTTACGACATGGTGTGCAATGGATACGAGATGGCATCGGGTTCGATCCGCATCCATCGCAGCGATATTCAACTTAAGGTCTTTGAGCTGCTTGGACTGCGCGGCGATGAGATCGAGCAAAAGTTCGGTCACATGCTTGAAGCCTTTGACTACGGCGCGCCGCCACATGGCGGCATGGCACCCGGCATCGACCGCCTGGTGATGCTGCTCGCCGACGAACCGAACATCCGCGAAGTGATCGCATTCCCGAAGAACCAGACGGGACGGGATGTGATGGCAGACGCGCCTTCGGAAGTCGAGCCAAAACAGTTAAAAGAACTACATATTCAAATTAGAGAGTAGAGTCTGGAGATTCTTGTGAGCAGCAAAGCAGAAATTCAAGTGGATGAAAAACTTGTGAAAGAGATTGCGTCTCTTGCGCGGCTGGATTTGAGCCAGGAAGAGACGGAAATGTTTGTGTCGCAGTTCAAGGATATTCTAGATTACGTCAGTATTCTGAACGAAGTAGATACCGAGAATGTCGCGCCAGCCTATTTGTCCTCTGCGAACAAAAGTGTAATGCGAGAAGACGAGGTTCAGGACTCTGTACCGACCGAAGAGTTCCTCTCCAACGCCCCGCAATCGAAGGATGATTACGTCGTCATCCCGCGCGTTCATATGGAACAGTAAGTTATGGACGTACACGAGTTAGACATCCAGCAGGCGCATGAGCTTCTCCTGAGCCG
>JAICRQ010000058.1 GCA_025966435.1 Anaerolineales bacterium
GCAGTGGAGGGCGTGGAAGCGGGCCTGACGTTCAATGAAGATGGCACATTCTCCGGCACGTCTGGCTGTAACGGCCTCGGCGGTGATTAAAGCGCGGAAGGTAACCAGATCAACTTTGGCGAAGTTGTTTCGACCCTGATGGCTTGTGAAGATCCCATCATGAGGCAGGAAGAGTCCGCCCATAAAGTCATGACCGGCACAGCTACTTATACGGTCGAAGGCGATACCTTGACGATCACCAACAATGATACGGTGCTGGTATTCACACGCAGCACACTGAGCACCGAAGAGGCTTCCGAATCGGTTTCACTTACCGGCGCCTGGACGCTGACTTCCTACGGCCCTACGGACACGCCGACACTCGCGGTCGAGAGCGCGAATGCAGAGCTCACCTTTAATGAAGACGGCACTGTGAGCGGCAGCTCTGGCTGTAACAGCCTCAACGGCGACTACAGTGTGGAAGGTGACCAGGTCACATTTGGCGCGATTGTTTCGACGCGGATGGCCTGTGACGGCGCGATCATGGCGCAGGAAGCGGCTGTCCTTAACGTACTGACCGGTACTGCTTCGTATAAAGTTGAGGGCGATCTCCTGACCATTACGAAGGATAGCAATGTGCTGGTGTTGACCCGAGGGGTAGAAAGCACCGGCGAGCTGGAAGGCACCGACCTCCTCGGCGCATGGAATTTGACTTCCTATGGGACTACGGAAGCGCAATCTCCCGCCCTGGCGGATGTGCAAGCGGGACTGACATTTAACGAAGATGGCACTGTCACGGGGACCTCTGGCTGTAACCAGTTCAGCGGCACCTATAAGGTTGATGGAAATGAGATCGCATTCAATGAGATTGTTTCAACGCTGATGTTATGTGACACGCCTCTCATGGAACAAGAAGAGGCAATGTCTCAGATGCTGTCCGAATTGACTGCGTACCGGATCGAAGGGAATACGCTCTCGATCGTGAAAAATGGCATGATGCTGGTATTCACACGCGACACCCTGGGCACAGAAGAGCCTTCAGAGCTAGTTTCTCTTACAGGCACCTGGAAGTTGACCTCGTCTGGAACTGCCGATACGCTCTCTTCTGCCCTGGCGGATGTGGAAGCCAATCTCTCTTTCAATGAGGATGGTACCGTAACGGGTACTTCCGGCTGCAACGAGTTCGGCGGTGATTACACCGTGGAAGGCGACCAGATCACGTTCAACGAGATCGTCTCGACGCTGAAACTGTGCGATACCCCTCTGATGGGTCAGGAAGAAGCGATGCAGCAAGTGTTGACGGAAACGGCTGACTATCAGATCGAAGGCAATACACTGACAATTACCAATAACGACCGGGTGCTGGTGCTGACACGCTAAAGCTACACATCTAAAAAATCAAAAAGCGACCGCGCGTTTTGCGGTCGCTTTTTGATTCCTGATGTCTTACTCCGCGTTGTACCTGCCTTCGGCAAGGACAGTCTCAGCATATTTGACCTGCAGGACTTGCCCGGCTTTTATAACAGGGATTCCTGAAGCACTATCGTTTTCAAGATCAACTTTAGCTCTATTATTTTTTACAGGTAGTCGCAGCATCCAATGACCATCGCGCCACAGATCGATTTCGCTGTTATCAGGAAGAGGAATATCCCGGAGTGAAATCTTGAAGCGGTACGTTCCATCGCCATAATACTTCCATTCCGATTTGCCACGCACATTCGAACCTGGCTCAACAGGATGAAAATGCGCCTCGAATTCCTGAAGGACAGACCTGAATCTCATCTTTATTCACTCGCCAGTACATGCCGCGCGATGACCAGCCTCTGGATCTCGCTTGTCCCTTCGCCGATAGTCATCAAACGGGCATCGCGATACATGCGTTCCACGGGATATTCACTCGAGTAGCCATACCCGCCGTGGATCTGAATGGCGTTGCGGGTGACGCGTTCCGCCATTTCGGTGGCGAACATCTTTGCCATGGCGGCTTCCTTGTTGTAGTTTCGTCCCTGCTCTTTGAGCCAGGCGGTCTTATAGAGCATTGTGCGCGCAATCTCGATCTCGGTCGCTGCATCTGCCAGCATCCACTGGATGGCTTGCTGGTCCGCGATCGGGTTGCCGAAGGCTTTGCGCTCTCTTGCATAGTTGACGGCATGCTCGAAAGCCGCCTGTGCCAACCCGACCGAGATCGCGCCGATTCCAATTCGACCTCCATCGAGCGTCGCAAGCGTTTGTTGTAATCCCCTTCCCTCCTCGCCGATTAAGTTGTCCAGTGGGATGCGTACATCTTCGTATGTCACGGCATGGGTAGGGGAACCGTGCAATCCCATCTTCTTTTCGGCGGGACCAATTCTCAGGCCGCGCGAGTCGGTGGGGACGATGATCTGGCTTAGCGAACGGGAGCCGCCAGCCGGGTCTGTGCGAACGAGGGTGATGATGTATTCGGCGATGGAGGCGTTGGTACACCACATCTTCGCGCCGCTGATGACCCATTCGTTCCCATCTTTCACAGCTCTGGTCACAACTCCACCCTGCAGGTCAGAGCCCGCACCGGGCTCCGTAAGCGCAAGGGCGCCGAGCTTGTTCCTTCCGCTCGCCACGAGGGGAAGCCAGTTTGTTTTGAGTTCTTCACTGTCATATAAGACGATCGGAGTTGTGCCCAGCCCATTGTGCGCGGCAATCGCCAGCGCGGTGGAGCCGCATCCCCAGGCAATTTCTTCGATGGCGATCGCCGCGCTGATGGAGTCTACGCCAGCACCACCGTATTCCTCCGGGATGTTCAAGCTGAGCAGTCCCAGCGGGCCCATTTTGCGTACGGCATCCCAGTTGAATTCGCCTGTCACATCCACGTCATGGGCTCTGGGCTGCACTTCCTTCGCGACGAATTCATGAACTGTTTTCTGCCAGATTTTTTGCTCTTCGGTTAAGTCGAAATCCATCCTCTCAGACTCCTTTTTGAATTGTCTGCGTATGAACATGATTCACATACTAACTAAAGTATATCCCGCTTATATCGAAAATACATACAAGCAATCATCTGAATACTACAGCGTATCGCAGAGCACCATCAACTCTGCCATTGTGAAATAGTAAAAATTGTTTACAGAATCTATAAACAGTATCATGTAAAATAGAGCCGGATTCGAGGAAAGAAATTATGGATCAGCAGCAATATGCCTCACTCACCGAGGTGACCGGTCGCAGGAAGGTGGACATTCTTGAAAGTTACTTTAGATAGGAAGAGAGCGATTACGAGAGCACGTGAGTTATTGAAATCATTTGATGAAAGCTATAACGATACAGAGGAGTAACTAAATATGGCAAGTAAAAAGCAGATCGAAGCGCGCGAGCGTGCACGGAAGAAGCAACAAACGGATCGTACAATTCAGACTACTGGAGTCGTTGTCCTCGTGTTGATTGTTGCCGGGATTATCTGGCTCGTATGGTCTGGAGGAAGGTCCAACGAAACAACGACTCCGCCAGAAGGGAACGTTGCCTCTCCCGAAGGCGCTGTTGAGCAATATGACGCCGCACCGCCTATGACTATCGATGTGAGCAAACAGTATTTTGCAACCTTCCAAATGGCGAACGGCGGCGAGTTTGTCGTGCAGCTTTTCCCGGATAAAGCACCGGTAACTGTGAATAATTTTGTCTATCTCGCACAAAACGGGTTTTACGATGGCACAACCTTCCACCGTGTGCTGGATGGGTTCATGGCACAGGGCGGCGACCCAACGGGCACTGGCGGGGGTGGTCCGGGGTACCAGTTTGAGGATGAGTTCAGCGACCTGGCGTTTGACAAACCCGGGCTGCTTGCGATGGCAAATTCGGGTCCCAATACGAATGGCAGCCAATTCTTTATTACGTATGTACCCACGCCGCATCTTAATGGGCTGCATACCATTTTTGGTGAAGTGATCGAAGGCATGGATGTGGTCGAGGGGATTACACGGCGAGACCCGAATCAAAACCCCGATTTCCAGGGTGATGCGATCGAGACAATTACGATTACCGAAGAATAAATACAAATGTTGTGCCAGCAGTTGCACTGCTGGCAGGCGACACGATTTGCCAAGCAAATCGAATTGCGTACGGCGCGAAGCGCCAGTCCCCGTGGGACTGGCGTCATATCTCCATAACAGAAAACAAAAAAGCGACTCAAACGAGTCGCTTTTATTTACGAAAGTTCAAAACCTAGGCGTACATACCCCAATCCAACGCGGACGGGTCTTCCATCATCGAAAAGTCCCACATGTCCATACCCATTTCAATGGTAACGGGCATGTCCAGGCCTTCCACAGCCTTGGCTTTGGTCATCTCGATCATTGCAGGACCGTAGGGACAAAACGGCGTGGTCAGGATCATTTTCACGCGTGCGATGTCGTTCTCGATCTCGATGTCGCGCACCAGACCCAACTGGATGATGTTCATCCCGATCTCAGGGTCCACGACTTCAGAGAGTTTCTCTCGCGCAAGCTTTACCTTGTCCGGATGTGTTGTGTGGATGGTCCACTGGATTTCATTAACAGTTTCTTCAGTCATCATTTCCTCGAAAATTTAGTTTTTTACTGCGGCAGGTTGCACCACGTACGTGCAGTGTGCTCCGCCATCTAAAATACACTGAACCTTGTTGGCAGGCAGGGCAAGCATTTTGGAAATCAACGTCTGATCCATGGTACAAACTTCAGGATGCGCAACGCCAAGCTGGTAGTACGGACAGGAGATCTCATGGATTTGATACTCGCTGCCTTTCTTCTCCCATTCTACCGTAAAGCCTTCCTGCGCAAGCAATTCCTTCACAAACTCCAGCCGCTCTTCCATGCTCAAACCCTGGATCTGGCTCGAATATTCCTTCGCCAAATCTTCCGCGACCTGGCTGAACAGCTGGCTCACCACCGGCGCGGGCATGGTCTCTTTCATCTGCGTCAATAGACGCGTAGTCAGACGCAGATATTTCGTGGGGAAGCGCTCCATCCCATCTTGGGTAAGCGAATACACAAGTCTTGGGCGTCCCACACCATGCCGTACTTCGTCCGCCTCGATCAACCCTTCCATTTGCAGGTTTGTCAAATGGTGGCGAACAGAGATGGGGTTGATCTCCACCGCCTCGGCAAGTTCGTTGATGGTGATTCGCGGCCGGCGGAGCAGTGTCTGCAGGATCTTATCTTTCGTGCTTTTCATGCGAAGGAGTATAACAGTGCCTTTTTGGGTTGTCAATATACTAGATAAATATCATAAAAATTCAATGTCGCGTATCCATCCATGTGCGGGTGGGGCTGGCAGTTTGTGGCCCAGAACGAACGTGAGTGAATGTCAAGACAATCACTATGGTGATTGCGCTGATGCTCCCAAGAGCTAATAAAAGTCTTCTGAGGTGGGTTCTATTCTTCCCAGCGGGTGTTTTCACTATTTTCATTATGCTCTCATTTCGCTAAAATTTCAATCACCCGTCCTCCTGTAGCAATAAAGTTTTGCGTGTAGCGAAAATAATGTTGGTATTTACATCCTTCCTATGGTGAAAAACCACACAAACATTAGCAATAAACTAGAAAAATATGATAAATATTGACTTTTTTCGCTCAATCTGCTATAATTCCGCAGATTGTAAACCCCGCCATTAGGCGTTTTTCAGGAGAAGGAATGTCGCAACTTGAAATCAAGAATTTGCACGTCAGCATCGAGGGAAAGGAAATTCTCAAAGGCGTAGATCTGACAGTGGAACAGGGGAAAGTACAGGCAATTATGGGTCCGAACGGGACCGGCAAATCTACATTAGCTTACACACTGATGGGGCACCCGAGTTACACGGTCACCGGAGGCGAAGTCCTTTTTAAGGGGCAGAACATTCTCGAGCTGGAGCCTGACGAGCGCTCGCGGCTTGGCATTTTCCTTGCCTTCCAGTATCCGGTTGCCATCCCTGGCGTGACGGTCGCGAACTTCCTGCGAACGGCATTGAACGCGCGTCGACGTGCAGAGAACTCGGAAGACAAAGGCATTCCCATCCCTGAGTTCCGCAAGATGCTCAAGGAAAAGATGAGCCTGCTCAAAATGGACCAGAGCTTTGCTGGCCGGTATCTCAACGAGGGCTTTTCGGGTGGTGAGAAAAAGCGGGCAGAGATCCTACAAATGGCTACTCTCTCTCCCGAGATCGCCATCCTCGACGAAACCGACTCGGGTCTCGACATCGACGCGCTGCGCATTGTGGCAGATGGCGTGAACGCCCTGATGAATAGAGACATGGGAGCGTTGGTCATTACGCACTACCAGCGTTTGCTCAACTATATCAAGCCTGATTATGTGCATGTGATGCTTGGCGGGCGCATCGTCGAATCCGGCGGCCCCGACTTGGCACTGCATCTCGAAGAAAAAGGCTACGAGTGGATTCGCGAACGGTACGAAGAGACCCCTGCCTAGTCTAGTTTCCTGGTCACAAAGGAACCTTAAGCTTGAGACTTTAAACCTTTGTGATAAAGGTTTTGGAGATTGTTATGTCTGAAGATGCAAAAATCTTAGAAGATATCGGTCAGTATAAGTACGGATTTCATGATCGTGATGATAATTACACGTTCAAGTCACAAAAGGGCTTGAACCGGGAAGTCGTTGAGAATATTTCGCGCATGAAGGAAGAGCCACAGTGGATGCTTGACTTCCGTTTGAAGGCGCTTGAGCACTTCCAGAAGCGGCCTATGCCGAACTGGGGACCCACGCTGAAAGATCTCAACTTTGATGAGATTTACTTTTATGTCAAGCCCACTGAGAAAAGCGAAAAATCCTGGGACGATGTCCCTGATGATATCAAGCGCACATTCGATAAATTGGGCGTACCGGAAGCTGAACGAAAATTCCTGGCTGGGCTCGGCGCGCAATATGAGTCGGAGATGGTCTATCACTCGATTCAGGAGCACCTTGAGAAGCAGGGCGTGATCTTCCTCTCTATTGAAGATGGTTTGAAAAATTATCCTGATCTGTTTCGCGAATATTTCGGAACAGTCATTCCGATCGAAGATAATAAATTTGCCGCGTTGAACAGCGCAGTATGGTCGGGCGGATCGTTTGTGTACGTACCCAAGAATGTTAAAGTGGATTTGCCCCTACAGGCCTACTTCCGATTGAACACGGCTAATCTTGGCCAATTTGAACGCACACTCATTATTGTGGATGAAGGCGCTTCGGTGCATTATGTGGAAGGTTGTACTGCGCCGCAATATACAACTGACTCATTCCACAGCGGTGTGATCGAGATTGTTGTGAAAAAGGGCGCTCGTTCCCGTTATTCCACGATTCAGAATTGGTCGACCAACGTTTATAACCTCGTGACGCAGCGTGCGAAAGTTTTTGAAAATGCCTCTCATGAGTGGGTGGACGCGAATATCGGCTCAAAGGTCACGATGAAATATCCGTCATGCTATCTGATGGAGCCTGGCGCGCGCGGCGAAATGCTCTCCATGGCGTTTGCCGGTCCAGGTCAGACACAGGATGCGGGCGGCAAGATGTATCACTTTGCACCGAACACCACCAGCAAAGTCACATCCAAGTCCATCAGCAAGGGCGGCGGACGTGCCTCCTTCCGTGGTTTGTTGAAAGTGTACAAAGGTGCAAAAGGCGTTAAGTCCAACACGGTTTGCGATGCGCTTTTGCTCGATCCGAAGTCGCGCTCTGACACATACCCCTATATCGAAATCGATGAAGACGATGTGACGATCGGTCACGAGGCGTCGGTCAGCAAAGTGGGTGAGGAGCAGCTCTTCTACCTCATGTCCCGCGGGCTCAGCGAAGAGGAAGCCACCACCATGGTGGTCTCCGGTTTCATTGAACCGCTCGTCAAGGAATTACCGATGGAATATGCCGTCGAGATGAATCGTTTGATCGCGTTGCAAATGGAAGGAAGTATCGGTTAACATGCAGGAAAAACCCAAAGTTGTCGTCTCAAGGACTCGACGGGCTGAGGCTGCCACCAGAGATTTCGTCTTTACTGAATCCGATGTTCGTGCCACAGGGAATGGTGTCGCTTCGTATCGCACTTTAGCCTGGAACGCCTTCAAGCGGTTTCCCCTGCCTGACACAACACAGGAAGCCTGGCGCCGCACAGACATCCACAACCTGCCCACGGACAAGTTCAAGCTGGCATTGGAAAATAAGAATGATTTTCCCGCGGTACGCGAAGATTTGCTCAAGCCATTGGTGGCTGATCAGCATGGTGGGCAGATTGTTCTCACCCCTGGCGGAGCAAAGATCGATCTTGATGAAAAGCTGACGCAAAAAGGCGTCATCTTTACGGACTTAAGAACAGCGGAGCAGAAGCACCCCGAGTTACTTGGGAGAATGATCGGCAAGACCGTCAACGTGGAGGAAGGGAAATTTTCCGCGTTGGCTGGTGCGTTTGCGCAAAACGGCGTAGTGTTGTATGTGCCGAAGGATGTCGTAGTGGACGAGCCCTTGCACTCTGTGCTGTGGGGACCGGGCGGGAACCTTGCTCACGTTTCACATATCCTTGTCCTCGTGGATGAGGGCGCTTCGGTGACGTATGTGCACGAATCAGCGTCGCCCGACGATATGACATCCAATTCCATGCACGCGGGAATTGTGGAAATCCAGGTGATGCAGAACGCCTCGATGAAGTTTGTCGAGCTGCAGTCCTGGGGACGCCACGTCTGGAATTTCTCGCATGAGCGCGCTCGCGTCGAACGCGATGGCAACCTCGATTGGATCTTTGGCGCGATCGGTTCACGCCTCACGAAAAACTTTAGTGAGTTGGATCTCGCGGGCGAAGGCGCGCAAGGACGCGTGTCTGGGTTCTACTTTACGGACGGAACCCAGCATCTCGACCACGATACACAGCAGAATCACCTCGCGCCGCACACCACCAGCGATTTGCTGTTCAAGGGCGCGTTGAAAGGCAAGAGCCGCTCTGTATGGCAGGGCATGATCTACGTTGCCCCCGGCGCGCAGAAAACGGACGGCTATCAGGCGAATCGTAATCTGGTGTTGAGCGATGGCGCTCGCGCCGATTCGATCCCCGGTTTGGAAATCCTGGCGGACGATGTTCGCTGTACGCACGGCGCGACTGTTGGCAAGCTTGAAGCGGAGCCGCTCTTCTACTTGAAGTCGCGCGGTATTCCGCAGGCAGAAGCAGAAAAAATTGTAGTGGAGGGATTCTTTGATCCCATCTTCCAGCGCATCCCTTTTGAAGGTGTGCGCGAGCGTTTCCAGGAATATATCGCCAATAAGATGGCGTAACAGATTCCCAGGTTTAAGAAGTTTGATAAAGAATTGAGAGCATTTATGGCAGTAAAAGCAAAAAAAACAAAAGTGCAGGAAAAATCGAAGAAGGCTGTGGAAGCTCGGGCGGTGACGAAGCCTAATGGCACACAGGCAAAATCCGGCGTCACTGAGAAACCTCGAGTGGTCAACCGGATTTCACCACCGCGAGTTCTGTCAAATGGTGACGTCGTACGCTCCAAGGCAACGCGTACGCCGCAATTCGCGTACATGCGGGCGCCGGGTGGGGAGCACGATTTTCAAGTGGGTGATACCGTCGAGGTTTATTGTGACCACGAAAAGAACAAGGAGCGCGTCCGAGGCTGGATCCGCGGAATCGTCGTCCAGGTGGATAACAAGATGGTCGCCGTCCAGTTCCGCTCGAACGTCTTCCTGACAGATGGTTGGATGGTCCCGGATCGCATTCTGTGGTACCCGCTCAACTCGGAACATATTCGCCCTGTAGCGAAGAAGTCAGTCAAGCGCGAAAAGGCAATCCCGGATTATTAGGGAAGGCACAAGTAGGCAGGTAGACACGTACACATGTTTACTTGTCTACTTGTATACCTGTCTACCTCATGCTAGATGTAAACGAAATTCGTAAAGATTTCCCGATCTTCCAGCGAGAGACCAAACCCGGCACTCGGCTGATCTATCTGGATTCCACGGCGACCTCACAGAAACCTCTCCTGGTCATCGAGGCGATGGACGCCTACTATCGCCGTTCGAACGCGAACATCCATCGCGGCGTCCATATGCTTGCTGAGGAAGCGACCTCTTTGTATGAAGAGGCACGTGTAAAAATCGCAAGGTTCATTAATGCACCCTCGGCGCACCAGGTCATTTATACGCGGAATACGACTGAGTCCATCAATCTCGTTGCCTATTCGTGGGCACGCGCCAACTTAAAATCAGGCGATCTGGTCATCCTGACGGAGATGGAGCATCACTCCAACCTCGTTCCCTGGCAAATTCTCCAGGCGGAACGCGGCATCGAGCTGGGTTTCATCCCTGTGACAGAGGATGGCTTGCTCGATCTGGATGAGTACAAAACGCTTCTATCGCGCGGCCCGAAACTTGTTTCGTTTACGCACATGTCTAACGTCCTGGGGACGATCAACCCCGCGGCGGAGATCATTCGTCTCGCCCATGAAGCTGGCGCCGTGACGTTAGTGGACGCGGCCCAATCCGTGCCCCACCTTAAGGTGGATGTACAAGCTCTCGGCACAGATTTCCTTGCCTTCTCCGCTCATAAGATGTGCGGTCCGACCGGTATCGGTGTCTTGTACGGCAAGATGGAATTGTTAGAAGCCATGCCTCCGTTTTTAGGCGGCGGTGACATGATCAAGGAAGTGAAACTGCGCTCGTTCCGTACCAATGCCTTGCCTTACAAATTTGAAGCAGGCACACCTGCGATTGCCGAAGCCGTTGGGTTTGGTGCCGCGGTGGATTATCTTTCTTCCCTGGGAATGGATGCAATCGCCGCTCATGAGCATGAGATCACCGAATACGCGCTCGAGCGGTTGGAAGAAATCCCAGGCGTGAACGTGTTTGGTCCCAGCGCGCAGCACAAGGGCGGAGTTGCCGCGTTCACCCTCGATGGAGTCCATCCGCATGATGTAGCGCAGATCCTGGATCAGGACGGGATCGCCGTTCGCGCCGGCCATCACTGCGCCCAGCCTCTGCATGAGAAATTCGGGCTCCCCGCGACCTCCCGTGCCAGCTTCTATCTTTACAACACCAAAGAAGAAGTGGACCTGCTGGTGAGTGGGATTTATAAGGTCAAGGAATTGTTTGGCTGATATGTCATTGCGAGCGGAGCGAAGCAATCTCCTGTATCCATCGGAAATGAGCTTGTTTCGGCATTCAAACGTCGACTCGCA
Source organism: Anaerolineales bacterium (assembly GCA_025966435.1). Taxonomy (GTDB): domain Bacteria; phylum Chloroflexota; class Anaerolineae; order Anaerolineales; family Villigracilaceae; genus Defluviilinea. The sequence goes on from JAICRQ010000058.1 coordinate 11,118, forward strand.
GAATGGCATTGGAGTTCTATGGACGATCTTTACCGTGAAGTAATTATCGAGCACTATAAGCACCCAGGCTATCGCGGGCATCTCGATCCTCATGATGTCCAGTTCGCGGACAGCAACCCGCTGTGCGGCGACCACATCGAGATCACATTGCGCACGGATCATCAGGGTCACGTGGCAGATGCGCGCTTTGACGGCCGCGGCTGTGCCATTTCGCAAGCCTCTGCAGACCTACTGATGGAAGCTATCATCGGTAAACCTATTGAAGAAATCAAACAGTTGAACAGGCAGGATATCCTGGATATGCTTGGCATCGATCTGGGACCGGTCCGCCTGAAGTGCGCCTTGCTTTCGCTCAAGGTATTGAAGGCGGGCGTATACGGTTTGGGGGAAGCCAGTGACAGCCTCGTGGAGTAAGCAGTAGATATAAATTACGTGTATACCTGTTTACTTGTATACTTATCCTATGTTCAATTACACAACTTTAGACGAATCCAAGGCCGAATTTCTTGATATCGCTCCCGCATCGGAACTTCCTAACGGGGAGCGTTTATTTGTTGAAATGGAAGGCAAATCACTTGTCATTTTCAATATTGCAGACCAGTTTTTTGCGATTGCCGACATTTGTACGCATGATGATGGACCCTTGGGTGACGGGGATCTGGAAGGCTATAATATCGTCTGCCCACGCCATGGTGCGGA
>JAICRQ010000033.1 GCA_025966435.1 Anaerolineales bacterium
ATCAAGGCTGATATTCAGGTTGACTCCGTAAATATGGAAATGGGAGTTGGTTCCCCTATTCCAGTAAAGGCAATAGTCTCAGGCAATTTGCCAACAGCCTGCGCTCAAGTGGGTGAAGTGAGGCTGCACCGCGATGGAACAGCATTCTTTGTCCGTCTGGTTGCCAATCTCCCTCAAAACAGGGATTGCGCGGAAGACAGTATCCCGTTCCGGCTTGAGATTCCGTTGAACATCGTAAACCTGCCTGAAGGTCTTTATGATGTTAATGTCAATGGCGCGACGGCCAGCTTTGATCCCCGCACCCTACCCCCCAGTCCCTAGTTTCAAATTCCTGCTTTTGGTACAAACCCATCCATGAATTAATTTGCTACTGTTGAACTATTTCAAGCGGAGCTGTTTTATGAATATCCCACATATCGTCATCCTCGGCGCAGGATTCGGCGGTTTGAACGCCGCCCGCCAACTCGCAAACGTTCCGGTACGGATCACGCTCATCGACCGGCAAAATTACCATCTGTTCCAGCCTCTGCTGTATCAGGTGGCGATCGCAAGGCTTTTGCCTTCCGAAATTGCCTATCCGCTGCGGACGATTTATCGCCGCCAGAAAAACCTGACATTCCAGATGGGTGAAGTGACCGGGATTAATTTCGATCAGCGCTATGTCAAACTGGACGGCTCGATCATCGCCTATGATTATCTGATCATCGCCGTAGGCGCGGAGACCAACTTCTTTGGGATGCAAGCCATCCAAGAGAACAGTTTTCAACTCAAGAATATTCAGAGCGCCATCCAGACCCGCAACCATCTGCTGAAGATGTTTGAGCAAGCCAGCCGCGAGGCGGATCCGGAAAAACGACGCTCCCTGTTAACGTTCGTCGTTGTAGGCGGCGGACCGACCGGTGTGGAAACGGCGGGTGCCCTGGCAGAGTTAATCTCGCAAGTTATGGTTAAGGATTACCCGAGTTTGGATCTCAGTGAGGCTCGAGTGATGTTGCTCGAAGCAAATGACCACCTGATCACGGCCTACCCACACGAATTGCGTCATGCCACTTTCGACCTCTTGTATCGCAAACGCGTAGACATCTTGCTGAATGCCAGGCTGGCGGACTACAATGGTGAGATCGTTACGTTGAAAGAAGACCGGCAAATTCCTGCCCACACGCTGATCTGGACGGCAGGCGTCAAAGCGGCTGAGGTGGTGGAATCTCTGAATGTTGAACGAGCTAGCGCGGGACGGGTGAAAGTAGAGCCGACCCTGCAATTACCTGGGTATCCTGATGTGCTCGTGATTGGCGATGCTGCATTTCTTCTCGATGAGAATGGTCAGCCATTGCCGATGCTGTCCACCGTTGCGATTCAACAGGGGAACCACGCTGCCCAAAACATTCGGCGAATGATCGATGGGAGGCAGCTCAAAACATTCCATTACAAAGATCCGGGTTTGCTTGCGACCATTGGACATAACGCCGCGGTCGCTCGTATCTGGGGCGTCTCGTTCAGCGGATTCATCGCCTGGGTGATCTGGGTCTTCCTGCATATCTATCGCCTCATCGGTTTTCGCAACCGCCTGCTCGTGTTTGTCAACTGGGCCTGGGATTATCTCTTCCGCGAGAACCAGGTAAGGCTCATTTCAAAAGAATAAGGAATTATTGACATGAAACTACAAATTGCCACCGCATCTAAACATATCCATGCACCTGCTGAAGTCATCTACGAGATCCTCGCAGACTATCGCACCAAGCATCCCTTGATTCTACCCAAACCCTATTTCCTTTCCCTGGATGTGGAAGAAGGCGGGGTCGGGGAGGGTACGATTGTCAATTTCAAAATGCGGGTCCTGGGGCGCACGCAATCCTTCCGTTCCATCATTACAGAGCCTGTGCCGGGACGTACTCTGCTCGAGACGGATCTCGACTCAGGGATTGCCACGCGCTTCGACCTGTCGCCGCTTGAGAAAGACGCACATACAAAAGTAACGATCTCGACCGAACTGAGAAATCGAGGAGCGGTGGAAGGCTTGATTGCGAAATTGCTATTACAAAAAATCTATCGCCAGGAACTGGAAAGGCTTGCGTTTCTCGTAGATTCACAGACCGGGCGCGTTGATCACATATCCATCCGGATGCTATGAAACCCAACCTTTCCTCTCACAAATTCTCCGAAACGGCCTGGCAGACGCTGGGTGACCTGGAAATCCGCTCCGACTCAGATATAGAAGGCCTCATTTCGGTATGGCTGGACAAGGTCCTCCGCCCGCTTGGGCTGCACTCGGAGTTACTCGACCGGATTTTAAGATCTGCCTGTGAAGCCGCGACCCGTGCTCTGCAACTTAAGGACTCTGGCATGAGCTTTAGGCACGTCCATCTTCTCGCATTTTCGTCTTACAACGGTGAAACAAAGAGGCAAACCTGGGGCTTCTTCCGTCTTGAAAAACTGGATGCCGCGGCGGAAGCTGATTCTCTCAATCATTCTATTGAGCTTTATTTGTATCTGGAAGGGTAACAACTTACGAAGCCGCCAGGCTCCGCATTTACCTTTTTTGCAGGGCAGCGGCTTGCGAATGAAGGAGGATTATACAAGCAGGAGTTCGCTATCTCATCAATTCCTGCAGGATGGTTTCCAAAGTCATGGATGCCGCGTGGGAGTGCGCTCTGTCGATCTGCTGAGAGGTGAGTTTTGTTTCCAGATCGATGCGCAGTGCTTCGGCGCGGTCTTGTGTGGTTTGCATACCGGCTGGATGATTTGTGATCAGGATCAACATTTTTAATGCAGATTCGTATTCGCCTTCATCCATTTGTAGGATAGCGTATCCAAGCAAGGCATCCAGCATAACCGGAGCAAGTTGCGCTTGTTTTGCAATGGAAAACGCTTCGAGAAACTGTTCCAGTGCCTCAGTCTGATTGTCCGTCATCAGCAAAATGAAGCCCAGATTATTCAGGGATTTTGCTGTACTCTCCTGATCACCAATCTCACGCCAAATGGATATGCTCTCTTCCAGGAGTCTTCGTGCTTCGGCAGGCTCACCCAACTTATTTTTAACCGAGCCGAGCCCGTTCAGTGCATATGCCATTGTGAAGCGATCCCCCGCTTGTTTGCTCAATGCCAGCCCCTCGTGAAGAAGTTTTTCCGCCTCTGAATATCTGCCGAGAGCGTAGGCTGCGGTGCTTAAGAAATTAAGCGAATAGGCAATCGCCCAGGAACTGCCAAGCGCACGGCTCACCTCCAACGCTTCACTCAACAAGCGATACGCCTCGTCATGCTTCCCCTGATAATAGGTTAGCAATCCCAATTGTCGCAGGCAAAACGCGGTACCCCAGCGATCGTTATTGGCGAGCTTAATTTCCAAACCTTCATGGAGGAAATGATTGCCCTTTTTGTAATCACCCAGAGCAGCAGTGACCATTCCCAAAAAAGCAAGCGTGTTGGATAAAGCATCCCGGGCTGCCGCCGAACCGCCCTCAACCAATGAACGCAATAAAGCCAGGCTCCGCTCCAGCAAACCCTTGGATTGAAGATGCAGGCCCTGCCGCAAACAAAAGAAACCTTGATATGCCATGACGCGTGCGCGTGTAAGGTCCCGCATTTCATCCAAGCGAGAAGTTTCTCTTTTGAGATCCTTATCTCCCTCCAGGTGGCGTGCGGCATACCCGAAGAGCACTACACCTTCCTGAAAATCGCCGCGTGACTCGTACAACCAGAAGAACGTATCAGCAGCTTGACCGATCTGCACAGTCTGCCCTCGCTCACTTATCCAACGCCATGCCTGACGCAGGTTGGCAATTTCGGCACCGAGTTCAGCGGCAATGGTGGGCTGGTTCATGCCTTTGAACCCGTCACCGCGTCGCTCCAACAAGGAGGCATAATACTCCCCGTGGCGATCCTGCGCGGCCATGTACTCTTCTTCATTTCCCATGAGATGTTCAACCGAATATTGACGAACCAATTCGTGCAAGCCGTAGCGCCCCAGATCGGTGCGCTGCAGCAACGATTTGGAAGCAAGCGCAGACAACACCCCCAACGACGCGCCCGTCGCTCGCTCCGCTGCTTCGCGCGTGAAGCCGCCTTTGAAAACGGACAACCGCTGTAATACAAGCTGTTCGTGGGTAGAAAGAAGCTTCCATGAGTAGTCAAAGGTCGCCCGAATGGAACGATGCCTTTCTGCGAGATCGCGCGCCGACGACATTAGAAAGTTTATGTTCGACTGGATCTCCTGCGCAATCTCCGCGCAGGTCAAGGTCCGAATCCAGCCTGCTGCCAACCCAATTGCCAATGGCATTCCATCCACCAATAGACAGATCTGCCGAATAGCTGGAAGGTCTGCGTCTTTCAATTCGAATCCCACCAATGCCTGCCGCGCTCGCTGCACGAATAACCGCACGGCACTGCCGGCTTCCAATTCATCTGTTTGCTTCACCCCGGGCACAGGCAGTCCCCTCACATCAAACACCCATTCTGGCTGCACTTGTAACGGTTCACGTGAAGTGACCAGCAATTTAACGAGCAGCGTGCCCTTCAATAGATCGCTGACAAATATCACGCAATCGGCTTCACTTAATAGATGCTCAAAGTTATCGAGAAGTAACAGCACTTCCTTTTCGCGCAGGTGAGAAATTAACTGTTCCCCACGGTCCGAAGCGTTGTACAGCCCCAATCCGAGGGCGTCCGCAATCGCTGTTACCATTTGCTCACGGCCGTTAAGAGGGGCTAGGTTCACAAACACCGCCCCATGTTCGAACGCATCTTGTCGTTGGAAAGCGGCTTCCCATGCCAGACGGGTTTTGCCAATCCCTCCTGTGCCCGTTAAGGTTAAGATGCGGCAGTGTGGCTCCTGGAGGAGGCGTGTGATCTCTGCCAGCTCGAATTCACGACCGATCAATGGGTCCGCCAATGGTGGAATGAGAGAGATTGGATGCGAAATTGTTTGGTCTGGAATGGGCTGCAATCCGAGTTTATCTACCCCTTTCTCCTGCCGTGCCACTTTCAGGAATAAGTCACGTTGGTCAGCAGGAAGTTCTAAATGTTGCGCCAGCAATTCCGCAATCTGGCGTGAGGGTCGGCGTTCGTCGGATTCGATTTTGAAGATCAGCGAATTGGAACATCCCACTTTTTGGGCAAGCTCCTGCTGTGTGAGGTCGAGCGCTTTGCGACGTCGCTTGATCCAGTTGCCGAAGGAATAATCCATAGTGTATCTGTCCAAGAGGAAAAGTTGGCAAATTGTACTATTTTTTGTCTGGCTAGCTGTCCATAAATTCACACCCAAGAGGCTTTTGATTCCTGTATAAAGCAGACAAGAAAGTTATCAAACAAAGCAAAAGGAGAAAACATCATGTCTGAGGTTACTAGTACGATGTCTAATGAAAAAGGGATGTCCGCTTTCATCCTAAGCCATCCCCTCGTGTCTTACTTCTTCCTGGCGTATGCCGGGATGTGGCTCCTTGTCGCGCCCCTGGTGATGGATGCCTTCGGGCTGATCGAGCTATCCGACGTGATGAGCCTGCTGCTGTTTGTCCTCAGCTCATGGAGTGGTCCGACCGTCGCTGCGTACTGGGTGACCGGTGTGCTGGAAGGCAAGGCCGGAATGAAGCGTCTTTTCCGGCGCACGTTTCAATTCCGGGCGGGCTTGCAGTGGTACGCGGTCGCACTGTTCACGTTCCTGAGCATCTGGATTGCTGCCTATAGCTTCCTGTATAACGGCGCGCCGTTCGCCGCTCTTGCCGCGAATCCAACACTTCTGCTCTCTACATTCCTGCCCAGCGTACTCATGGGTCTGCTGATTCCCTCGATTGGCGAGGAACCTGGCTGGCGCGGTTTTGCGCTCCCGCGCTTGCAGGCGGCATATGGACCTGTTTTAGGGACGATCATCCTGGGCACACTGCACGGCGTCTGGCATCTGCCGGCGTTGTTCACGCCCCTGCTTGGACCCTTTACGATTGACGGATTCATCATCTTCGTGCTGACCGCCGCGGCAGGGACGTTCCTCTATACCTGGCTCTTCAACAACACGCGCGGCAGTGTCTGGATGGCGATAGTGATGCATGCTGCCAGCAATGCCGCCTCCCAACTCGTCACGTCCCTTACGCCGGAAGATGTCCTTTTGACCGGATGGGCGAAGATACTTGCGGACGGGTGGATCAATGTAATCGTCTTCAGCCTCGTTGCTATTGTCCTCGTGGTCTTCACGCGCGGCACACTGGGATATCGGCCTGACCGGTCTGCTGAAAATGGATAAGGCATGTTCTGTAATGTAGAGACGATCCCCTGGGGTCGTCTCTGGTCTTCCCAATAGAAAAGAGGAGTACACGTATGGATACACAGCGGAACTGGACTAGGTATATAGCGGCGATTTTGCTCATCCTGACCTTGAGCCTGAGTGCGCGGACCTGGTCAACAGTTAAAGCTTCGACTGCAATCGCTGACTCAAAGGTGAAAAGGATCGACGCCTTCATTACCCAGCAGATGCAAAAACATGGGTTGCCTGGACTGGCGCTGGCTTTGGTAGAGGGTGACCAGGTCATCTTCATGAAGGGATATGGAAAGGCTGACGAGACCGGTCGCCCTGTCACCCCGCAAACGCCATTCCTTCTTGCTTCTGTCAGTAAGCCCCTAACCGCAGTGGCAACAATGCAGTTAGTTGAGTCGGGCAAGGTTGAGCTAGACACCTCTGTACAGCGTTATGTGCCAGAGTTTCGTGTTGCTGACCCGATTGCTTCCAACAAGATTACGGTGAGACACCTCCTTCTTCACACGAGCGGACTTCCTACCACAGCCTGTGATACGCGCAGCAATGCCCAATCCCTGGCGGAATATGTGGCTGAACTGCAAACAGTAGAATTGGTTTCGCCCGTTGGTGCACGTCACATGTATTGCAGCGGAAACTACAACATTCTCGGTCGAATGATTGAAATGGTTTCGGGTCAATCGTTCGGCGAATATGTGCAGGAACATATCTTTGTCCCTCTGGAGATGCAGCAGAGTTTCACATCCGAGGGGGAAGCTCAGAAGGCTGGGATGGCGCAGGGCTACCAGTGGTTCTTTGGTCTGCCCGTACCTACACATCACCGCTATAACCCTTCCCAATTGCCTTCCGGTTACATGATCTCCAGCGCGGAGGATATGAGTCACTTCCTGATATCACAACTTCACGGTGGAAGCTATGCGGGCGTAAACATCCTCTCTGCTGAACATATCCATGTTATGCAGACGCCGGGCACACAACGCGGCAGGGAGGGCGGCTACGGGTTCGGCTGGGTGATTGCATCTTTCGGCGAGGTGCCATCTGTATGGCATGATGGAGTCAATGCGAATTACCGCTCCCTGCTACTGATGCAACCGGAAACCCAACGTGGCGCAATACTGCTGATGAACTCGTTCGGCATTGTTGCCTATGAGAGCGCGTATAAAGAGATCGAAGGGGGAGTTGTGCGAATGCTTGCCGGGCTGGAGCCAGTTGAATCAACACAAAGTGTTGGCGGTGTGTATTTCTTGATTGATTTGGTTCTGGCTGTTGCTCTAGTCTTTGTGCTATTGCCGCTGTTACGAATGAAGAAATGGCACAACTGGCTGGCGCAACGTCAACAAGCCGGAAACCTGCCGGGGACCCGCGTTCACCTGCGGGTGGCATGTGAGATTGGTTTTGCGCTTGTCCTCCTGATCGGTATCCGCGTGTTCATTGTCACAGGCCTGGGGGCTCAATCGTGGCATGAGTTCTTCACAGTTTTTCCCGACTTCGTCCTCTGGATCTGGGTGTTTGCCTTCGTCGTATTTTCCACCGGTGTCATCCGTGCCAGGCTTGTTCAAAGCCTGGCAGAACCTTCAGACAAAGGCTCTTGAGCATTGGCTGAACCATATACTCCCTTGCTATTAAGAAATCCCGGTTCTTTACGCAGCCGGCAGCATGACTTCTTGTATGAGGTCTTTCCACGTTAGGGACTGAGCTTTCATCCGCGCTGCCTCCACCTGTTCGGGGCTCAGTTGTTTTTCCAATTCCTGGCAGAGGTGTTCGGCTCGATCCTTTGTCTGCTGGCTGCTGGCTGGATGTACCCAACTATGTACTGCGAGTGTAAAAGCTCGTTCGATCATTCCTTGCTGGGCATATAACGTGGCGATCCCCACCAAGGCAGATAAAGCGATTGGAATTGTCTGGATGCGCACAGCGATTTGCAGTGCCTGCTGAAACGCATTGCGTGCCTGGCGTTCCGCGCCGCGCTCGATCAGAATGTGACCCAGGTCCGTAAGAGTGGAGGCGTGCAGGATCTGATCGCCGTCCTCGTCGAAGAGGGCAACGCTTTCCTGCAGAAGTGATTCGGCGCGTTCGTATTCTCCTCTGGCAAAAGCCAGCAGCCCAAGATAATTCAGAGTATTGCCAATCCCCCAGCGGTCGTTTAGCCTGCGGGTTATCTCTAGACTTTCCTCCAAAACCTGCCCTGCCTCATCAAGCCTGCCGAGGGGAATGGCGGCTGTTCCAAGCCGGGCAAGCGTGATGGCAGCGCCGCGTGGAAACTGGATGGAGCGCATCATAGAGACGCCCTCTTTCAGGTATGTATAAGCCGTCTCATACTCACCCTGTGTCAGGCAGACCATGCCGAGATTGCTCAGGGCATAACCCGTCCCGGGGCCTCTGCCCTGTTCCCGGTTCAGGGCAACGCATTCCTCTGCCAGCCGCCGTGCAGCTGAGTAATCTCCCTGTGAATGTTCGAGAACAGAGAGATACAGAAGCAGTTCGGCAAGCATGGCACAGTCGCGATAGGGGCTAAGCAACTTGAGGCCTTGCTGAAAAAGGTACCGGGCTTTCTCGATATCGCCGAGGTGCCAGGACATATGACCCTGACAGGTCATCAGCTCGCCCAGCGCGATTGCATGTTGTTCTTGTGCGCTGTCATCGGACTGCAGCGCCATCACTGCCTGCTCGAAAAGTGCCGCGCCCTGGCGGATCCAATTTTGAATATCGTGAAACACGAACAGGCTCACCAGCGAGTCTCGTAGATTGGATATGTGACGATGCGCTACCATCCAGTTCCAAGCAAAGCGCAGGTTATCGATCTCCAATCTGATTTGAGCCAGCGCCTCCTGCAGTTGTGGACTCTGTAGATGGCTTTCCTGCTGGCGCAGCCAGCCGGCAAAGTAATTGGCATAGCGTTCCAGTGCTTGGGCATGCTCATCTGTATCATCTTGCAGTTTGAGACCTGCATATTGACGGACCATCTCGTGGAGGTCATAGCGTCCCTCGTGACCGTCTACAGAACGCAGCAACGATTTGTGGACCAGTGCCGCGAGCTGAAATAAAGTTGCGCCAGCCACTTGCTCCGCGGCTTCGCGTGTAAAGCCACTGGGGAATATGGACAGCCGCATCATGACCTGACGTTCATCGCCCGGCAACAGGTTCCACGAATGATCGAACACCGCCCGAATCGACCGGTGTCGTTCAGGCACATCGCGCGCCGCCGTGCTGAGGAAATCCATGCTGCGTCCAATCTCGTTCGCGATCTCCTTAACCGGAATCATCCGCACCCAGGTGGCGGCAAGTTCGAGTCCTAGAGGGGAACCTTCCACCAATTGACAGATACGCTGTATCGCCTCAGCATCACCTTCGATGAGGGTGAAACCCCGTTTTGCTTGTTTCGCCCTTTGGATGAACAATGCAGAGGCGCTATTTGATTCCAGGTCGCTCGTTTCCAGGGTCGTTGGGATGGGTAATCCCTGAACATCGAATGTCCACTCTGCTTGTAAGTTTAGCTGCTCGCGAGATGTGGTCAACAACTTTACCTGTGGCGCATGGATCAAAATTTCGTCGAGCAATTCGATACCGTTCAGCAGATGTTCCAGGTTATCCAGAACAAGCAGGATATGCTTATCTTTAAGGAAATTCAATAGCTGTGCTTTCAGTTCTCCCGTGCCCGAGAAAGAATATCCCAGTGCATCCGCCACTGCCGGGATGATGAATTCAGAGGAACTCGTCCCGACCAGAGACACGAAGCAGGCACCCTGTGTGAAGACATCGTGTAATTGCTGCGCGACTTCCTGCGCCAGCCGGGTCTTGCCAATGCCGCCGGGACCGGTCAGCGTCAGGAGGCGACAGTTGGGGTCTTGGAGTTGTTGAATAATGGCACGAAGTTCATGCTCACGCCCAATCAGCGAGGTCAATAGGGTGGGCAATTTGGCTTTCGATGGCACCCCCACAGTCCCCAGAAGAGGCATGCTTGAGCCCAGCGTGGCGATAGATTTTTCCTGCCTGGCCACCTTGAGGAACAGATCACGCTGCTCCACCGGAATCTCGAGATGTTCGGCCAGCAATTGTGCGATCTGCCGAGAGGGACGGCGCTCGTCCGATTCGAGTTTGAAGATTAGCGAAAGGGAACAGCCAACGCGAGCCGCGAGATCTTGCTGCGTTAAATCCAACGCCTTGCGGCGACGTTTGATCCAGGTTCCGAATGAATAATCCATGCGGGTTAATTGTAATCTCAGTCCCCTCGTCTCGAGGAGGAATTTGTGCGGTTTTTTGTCTTGTTGCTGTGCGGCTTTTCCATACCCTGTAGGGGACCGATCGCTATATAACACTGTTATTGCTCAGTTCAGAAGCATCAAAACCTGAACTGCCGTTCAAATTACAAAAGGAGAAATACCATGTCTACAATTACCTTGCTGCGTTGGATCGTCGCTTCGATACACCTGTTGGGATTAGGTTTGGGGCTGGGTGCCATCTGGTCACGGACGCAAGCCCTGAAAGGACTCCCGGATCCGAAAAACCTGCAGCGCGCCCTCTATGCCGACACACTTTGGGGAATTGCCGCGCTATTGTGGATTAGCACTGGACTGGCACGAGCCTTTGCTGGCTTGGAAAAGGGCAGCGCTTACTACCTGAGCAATGATGCCTTCCTTCTTAAGATGACGTTGCTTGGACTGGTACTTTTGCTCGAAATATGGCCCATGGTTACCCTCATTCGCTGGCGCATTCAACTCGCTCGCGGGGAGACCGTTGATACCCATCCGGCGAGTCGTTTTGCGCTCATCAGTACGGCACAAGCCATACTTGTGATTGCCATGGTCTTTGCAGCAGCAGCGATGGCGCGAGGCATCGGAGTGTAATTCTTTTTGATCTCGAGCATGGAGACTTTTGCGATGAACCATTCTCCCATATTTGTTTCTGCCACACGCCTGCGCGCTCGCAGGGTGCGCTACCTGCCTCAAATTTTCCGGTACGTTCTGGATGTCAATCGTCAAGTAGAGCGAGCCCCCGGGTTTCTGGGTGGAAAACTCCTGTATGAATCAGGAAAAACTTTTTGGACACTAACCTTCTGGGAAGACGAGGCTTCTATGCGTGCGTTCCAAAGGAGTGGCGTTCACCAGCATGCAATGCCAAAACTCCTCGACTGGTGTGATGAGGCATCTGTGGTCCATGGGAATGAGCCTCCTACAAATCTGTTGGATTGGCAGGCAGTCTGGCGGTATATGGTTGCCAACGGACGGATGTCCAAAGTTCATTTTCCCTCCGATGCCCAGCGTGCCGGCCAGATTGCAAAACCACGCCGATCTCCTTTCGAAATTCGACTGAAGCCCATGTCAATCTCTGTAAAGTCTGTAGTCAGTGGATCTGTATGACTCTTGTAAATGGGAAAACCTGCTAGCACACATGTGCCTGCCAGATAAGGCAGGCACATGTATCTACAAGGGTGGCTAATCCAGGAACAGCTACTCTTCACGGGAGGGATCCAACGCCATGGATGCCGCGCGGGAGCGAGCCATGTCGATTTGTTCCTGCGTAAGTTGAGTCTCCAACTCCGCGCGCAATCTCTCGGCGCGCTCCTTTGTTTCCTTCCAGGCGGAAGGATGACCAACTATCCAGATCGCCCATTCATACGCGGTGAGAGGATCGCCTTGCTCGGCGCGCAATCGCGCCAGGCGGATTCGATTCGCAAGAATTGCGGGCAAGGCCTGCGCCTCACGCGCGACACGGATACCATCCAGCCACTGACGTTCTGCCTCCTGTTTCGCGCCGAGCGCAGCAAATGTGTCCCCAAGATACGTGTAATATAGTGCCACGTCGCCCATCATACCGAGGTCTATAAAGAGGGAAGTGCTTCGTTGCAAAAGCGCTTGTGCCTCGCCGGGATTTCCCTGCGCCAGTTCAACGATACCCAGGTTCCCATACGCAGTGCCTGCGCTCCAGGGATCTTCTGCGGGACTAGCCAGTGAGAGGCTCTCCTGTAGAAATTGACGCGCTTCGGCGTAGCGTGCCAATTGCATGGCAACGAAACCAAGCGTGTTCAACGTGACCACGATCAAGCGGATATCGCCTAGGGTGCGAAAATAGGCGAGCGCCTCCTGCGAGCTTTCATATGCTTCCTCATTCCTGCCGGAGCCTGCCAGGATGCCGCCCCGCATCATAAGAGCGTAGGCCACACGCCAGGTATCGCCGCTGGCGCGTGCTGCGTCCAAGCCCTGGCCTACATAGTCTAGAGCTTTCTCGCTTTCGCCAAGGCTTGCCAGTACCGGCCCGAACATGGACAATACGTCTGCCAACACCATGGGGTTATGCAGAGGTATCAATATCTTCAAAGCTTGTGCAAAGGCTTCCTGCGCTTCATGGAGGCGTCCGCGCCGGAAAAGGAACCAGCCTTGTACGGCGGATGTGAACCCCAGTACATTTGCAAATTGAGGCTGCACCTCTTCGAACTGTAAGAGAAGGATGATGGAGCCTGTCCGCTCGATCCCCTCTGTATACCAGCCACGTAGATCGTAGACATCCAGAAGGGCGCGCAGGCATCTCCCCAAGATCTCGAATTGTCCGCGCACGGCGGCCCAATCCCAGGCGGCGCGGAAGTTGTCGATCTCGTCTGTCAACTGGCGTAGTACCTCGTTTTGTTGGCGGCTATGGAGTTGAGGTTCACCTTCCGCCCAGAGCGCCAGGTAATACCCGGCGTGGCGGTCGCGCACGGAATACTCATTCTGCAGATCTTCATGCAGGCGCTGCGTGGCATATTGCCGCACCAGTTCATGCTGACGGTAATGGCTCGTGTGTGCCTGATTTCGATGCAGAAGTGATTTACCCTGCAGAGAAGACAATAAAAACAATGTAGTGCCTGCCACCTGCTCCGCGGCTTCACGCGTGAAGCCACCTTGAAACACAGAAAGCTGACAGAGTGTGTTTTGTTCTTCCTCAGACAGCAGGTTCCATGAATAATCAAAAACCGCATGGAGGGAGCGATGCCGTTCGGGGATATCGCGCTTGCTGGTCATGAGGAAATCCAGGCTGCGCTCGATCTCCTCCGCGATCTCGCGACAGGAAAGCGTGTTGGCCCAGGTCGCCGCGAGCTCCAGTCCCAGCGGCAAGCCTTCGACAAGCTGGCAAATACGCGCTATCGCATGAAGATCATCGGCGCCGGGCGTGAAATCCCGTTTTGTTTGCTTTACCCGTTGCATAAATAATGCCGCTGCGCTGTTTGTATTCAGAGTTTCCCATTCGATGTGCGAGGGAACAGGCAATCCCTGTATCTCAAAGACCCATTCGGACTGCAGATTTAGCTGTTCACGTGAGGTGGTGAGTAACTTGACATTCGGCGCGCGGCTGAAAAGCTCATCCAGCAGTTCAATGCCGTTGAGCAAGTGCTCAAGATTATCCAGCACAAGCAAAATGTGTTTCTCTTTGAGGAAGTTGAATAACTGGGTCTTCAACTCTGTTGTGCCCGAGAAAGTATAGCCAAGAGAATCGGCCAGGGCAGGAATGATGAATTCTGGTGAACTCGTGCCTGCCAGGGAAGCCAAA
>JAICRQ010000068.1 GCA_025966435.1 Anaerolineales bacterium
CGTCATTGAAGTTACACAGCCCCAGGGACACTCCACATCCGGTAGCCATGAACGCTATAAATCGCCAAAGCGCCTCCAATGGGAAGAGGAGTACGATTGTATCTGCAAGATGCGCGAGTGGATGATCGAAAGCGATGTCGCGACCGAACCGGAGCTGGTCGCGATCGAAAAAGAGGATCACGCGACCGTGGAGGGAATACGCAAGCTTGCCTGGGAGGCGTATCTCGCGCCGATTCTCGAGGAGCGCGATCAGGTCATGGACATGCTCGACGAGATCGCGGGTAACTCCTCACACGCTTCTGAGTTGACCCAGATCAAGGAGCGGCTGGCAGCCCTTCCTGCGCCATTGCGCCGGGACGTCCACAGTGCCGCCCATGAAGCACTGCGAGTCTTGCAACAGGAAGCCAACCCGTCCAAGCAGATTTTGGCTGTGTGGAAGAACGAACAGGATGCGATCAACGATGAGCGTTATGGCTCCTATCTGCACAGTGGCAAAGCCGTTGCGGTCAAAGAGGTGAAGCCTGTCTACTCAAGTTCGTCGCCGACCGTGATGGGCTTTGAAGTGATGAATGCCGCGTTTGATTCGATCCTGGGGCGCGATCCGCGCGTGATCGCGTTCGGCGAGGACGTCGGATTCCTAGGCGATGTAAATCAGGGCTTCAAGGGGATGCAGGAAAAATACGGCGCGTTGCGTGTGAGCGATACAGGCATCCGTGAAACCACGATCCTGGGACAGGCAATCGGCATGGCGATGCGTGGGCTGCGTCCGATCTGTGAGATTCAATATCTGGACTATGTGTTATATGCCCTGCAGATTATGTCTGACGATCTCGCCAATCTGCACTGGCGCACGGTGGGCGGGCAGTCTGCGCCAGTGATCGTCCGCACGCGCGGTCATCGGCTGGAGGGGATCTGGCACGCCGGGTCACCCATGGCGGGAATCATTCATTTAGTGCGCGGGATGAATGTGGTAGTGCCGCGTGATATGACTCGCGCGGCCGGGTTCTACAATACTTTATTGAAAGCGGATGAGCCTGCCGTGGTTGTGGAGGTGTTGAACGGCTATCGCATCAAGGAAAGGCTTCCGGATAACATCGGGGAGTTTACAGTCCCGCTTGGCGTTTCGGAAGTGATCCGTGAGGGAGGCGATGTGACGGTCGTGACATACGGCGCGTGCTGCCGCATCGCGCTGGATGCCGCGCAGAAGTTGTCGAAGGCCGGGATTGAAGTCGAAGTGGTGGATGTACAGTCCTTACTGCCGTTTGATATTCATGGAAAGATTCTGGAATCTCTCAAGAAGACCAATCGTATTGTGTTTTTGGATGAAGACGTACCCGGTGGGGGGACTGCGTACATGATGCAGGAGGTCATCGAAAAGCAGGGCGGCTACTATCACCTCGACTCGGAACCGCGTACTCTTTCTGGAAAGGCGCATCGTCCTGCATACGGCAGCGACGGTGACTACTGGTCCAAGCCGAACGCCGAGACGGTGTTTGATACGGTATATGAGATGATGAATGAAGTTGACCCGAACCGATATCCTGTGATTCGCTAACCACAGAGACGCTGAGTACGCGGAGAGATTAAAGGACTTTAGATGAAGTTTGTCCCGCGCAGTGATATTTTGGACGTAAACAAAACAACCGAAGCTATTATCGGTGCGGCAATTGAAGTTCATCGTCATCTTGGTCCTGGATTACTCGAATCTGCATACGAAGAATATCTATGCGAGGAACCCTTATTAAGAAAGACTCCATTCAAACGTCAGATTGTTTTACCTGTGACGCACAAGAACAAAAAACTGGATATTGGATATCGAATCGATTTATTGGTCAATGACGAAGTTGTTGTCGAATTGAAAACGGTTGAGTCCATATTGCCTATTCATGAAGCACAAACTCTGACCTACATGAAATTGGGCGGTTGGCAAGTTGGACTTATTTTTAATTTCAATGTGACAATTCTCAAAAACGGCATCAAACGGCTCGTCCATAAACTCAAAGAATAAAAAAAGCTCTGTGTTCTCCGCGTCTCTGCGGTGAAAACAAGGAGAATGTATGGCAACGAAAGTACTTGTTCCTCTACTCGGTGAAGGTGTTGAAGAAGTCACTGTCACAAAATGGCTTAAAAAGGAAGGCGACTCGGTCGACGAGTTGGAGCCGCTTCTCGAAGTGAATACCGATAAAGTGGACACGGAAATCCCCGCGCCTGTCTCAGGGACAGTCTTGAAGATTCTTACTGAGGAGGGCGTTCCTGCAAAAGTAGGAGCTGTATTAGCTTTTATTGGGAAACCCGGGGAATCTGTAGAAGGTTCTTCTCCAGCCGCCGTAACAAAAACCGAATCAAAGGGGGAAGATCGGAAGATAGTTGCTCCTCAACCTGAAACCTTAGACGTGAAATCTGCCACCAAACAAGATAGCGGATTCATTTCTCCAGTCGTTGCAAAGATCGCGGCGGAGCACGGGGTAAATTTACAGGATGTTCAGGGAACGGGATTGAACGGGCGTATCACCAAGAATGACGTGTTAAGTTTTGTTGAAAGTGGACAAAAGACCATTGACCATGGACCACAAACGATGGTTGATCGTCCATCGTCTATCACCGCTTCCGCCAGTGGCGATCAGTTGATAAAGCACACCGTCATCCGCAAACAGATCGCCGAGCACATGGTCATGTCCAAACATACGTCGCCCCACGTGCTGACGGTGATGGAAGCCGACATGACTCATGTAGTCAAACATCGCTCTACCAACAAGGAAGTGTTCGAGCGTGATGGGGTTAACCTTACCTTCACAGCCTACTTTATGATGGCGATTGTGTCAGGGTTGAAAGCCAACCCCCACGTCAATGCATCATGGACAGACGAGGGTATTCGCATCCACAAAGACATTAACCTGGGGATGGCAACCGCTCTCGGTGAAGAAGGACTGATCGTGCCGGTGATCAAAGGCGCGGATAATTTATCTTTGCTAGCGATGGCGCGCGCCGTCAATGACCTTGCCGCGCGGGCGCGCGCGAAAAAGCTCCAGCCAGATGAAGTCAAAGGCGGGACGTTCACATTGACCAATCATGGCACCAGCGGCTCGCTGTTCGCCTTTCCTGTCATCAACCAACCACAGAGCGGAATCCTGGGAGTCGGCGCGATGCAGAAGCGAGTGATTGTGATCGAGGATGCCATTGCCATTCGCCCCATGGTGTATCTCTCGTTTACGTTCGATCATCGCATCCTCGACGGCGCCGCCGCAGATCGGTTTTTGATGAAGGTCAAGGAAACGATGGAAAACTGGGCTTGATGCGTATGCAAAAGCGAAAAGAAAAAGATCACCCCGGCACCAGCATCCTGGTGCATCCGCCCATTGTGGCGTTGCTATGTATTGGGATCGCCTACTTGCTGGGGCGCTTGATTCCACTGCCATTCGCCGCACCGGCTATTTTGCGTTACATCGGGGTAGTTCTTACTATCGTTGGGTTCCTGTTGGGTATCGGTGCCTTCATCGAATTCCAAAAAGCCCAAACGACGTTGGACCCGCACGGTTCTACAAGTCAGCTTGTCACATCCGGGATCTATCGTTTTTCGCGCAACCCTATTTATCTTGGGTTCCTGTTGATCGTCATCGGTTTGCCGCTGTACTTTGGTTTATTTTGGGGAATTGTGATGGCTCCCGTTTTTATCTTCCTGATGAACCACCTCGTCATTCAGCATGAGGAGATGTATCTCGAGAGGAAGTTCAAAGAAACCTACACGGATTACCGGGCTCGCGTGAGACGTTGGCTGTAGTAGAATAAAAACATTAAACGTCATCGCGGCCAAAGGCATGTGATGACATCTACAAGGAGATAGGTATGGCGGAAAATTTTGATGTCGTTGTGATTGGCGCGGGCCCGGGTGGCTATGTGGCTGCGATCCGCGCCGCGCAACTAAAGCAGAAAGTTGCCATTGTGGACAAACAATGGCTGGGCGGTGTGTGTTTGAATGTCGGTTGTATCCCATCGAAATCGCTGTTGAAGAATGCCGAAGTGGCGCACACGCTTCGCGAGCGAGGGAAAGATTTTGGTTTTTCCTTCGACAACCTCAAGCTGGATTTCGGCGTTGCGGTTAAGCGTTCACGGCAAGTATCGGACCGGCTCGTCAAAGGCGTTGGATTTCTGATGAAGAAAAACAGCATCACGGTCTTTATGGGGGAGGCGCATCTGACCAACCCGAACACGGTGACCGTCAAAGATAAGGACGGCAAGACGACCGAGCTAAATGCGAAGAATATCATCGTGGCAACCGGTGCCAGTGTCGCGATCCCCGGCGCGTGGAAGGTGGATGGCGAAAAGGTTCTAACATACTTGGAAGCAATCCTGCAGGAAAGGCTGCCGAAGTCGGTCGTAGTCATCGGAGCGGGTGCAATCGGCGTGGAATTTTCGACGGTATGGCGCTCCTATGGTGTGGAGGTAACAATCGTAGAAATGCTGCCGCGCCTGCTCCCGCTTGAGGATGAAGAGGTCTCGAAGGAGTTGAAGAAAGAATTCGAGAAGCGTGGCATCAAATGCTTTGTTGGCAATAAAGTGGAATCTCTCGAAACCACAGAGTCCGGCGTGCGCGTCAGGGTCTCGGCAGAGGGGAAGGAAACCACGCTGGAAGCAGAGCAGGCACTCGTCGCGATCGGCTTCCGCCCCAACTCAAAGGGAATCGGACTAGAAGACGTCGGCGTCAAGGTCAACGAGCGTGGCTTCGTGGAGATCAACGAAAAAATGCAGACAAGCGTGCCAAGCATCTACGCCATCGGCGACCTGACCGGCAAATTGCTCCTGGCGCACGTTGCCTCAGCGATGGGAATCGTCGCGGCAGAAAATATTGCCGGCGCCGAGACGATCACGCTCGATTACGAGATGCTCCCGCGCGCCACGTACTGCAATCCGCAGGTGGCGTCGTTCGGGCTCACTGAGGCGCAGGCAAAAGAGCGCGGCTACAACATCAAGGTCGGGCGGTTCCCCTTCCAGCCAAACGGCAAGGCGCTCGGGATGGGCGATTATGCAGGCTTCGTTAAGATTGTCGTCGATGAAAAATATGGCGAGATCCTCGGTGCCCACATGATCGGTCCGGAAGTGACCGAACTACTCCCTGAGCTGACTCTGGCGCACATGATGGAGTTGACCCCGCACGAGATTGCCCGCAACGTGCATGCCCATCCAACCTTATCTGAAGTCATCATGGAAGCGGCGCACGGCGCAGAAGGAATGCCGATCCACATGTAGTTGAGAAGTGACTGTCACTCCCAAGTGACAGTCACTTTTGAATCCAGAAGTAAAGCTTGTGAGTTGTGGGGTTTCATCCTGGTGTGGGTTGGGGGAACTCCGAAGGGCTGAATCGAGTCTTATGGGTATAATATCAATATCATTTCAATTTAATGTATCCACTCTTTAAGCGCTTTTTATCACAATTGGGCAGGAGGCCCGGATGACGCGTTCGCCACATCCTTCCCCGCGAGGACCATTTTCTATGCGGGGCATGTTGAGCATCTTAATGCTTTTCGCAAGCCTGGGCGCGTTAAGTATTGCTTTGATTGCAGGGGCAAGGCTGATTTTTGATATTTTAGGCGTCGGTCTGGAGAATTCGCTTCCCACACTCCCCACGAAGGCACTGGTGATCGGGCTGGCGTATGGTGTGGGATGGATTACCGCCATGATCGCGATCCGGGTCTATGGAAATCTGGTTTTGCCGTTCATTATCAATTTCATGATCTGGGGTTGTTTGGTCGGAGTCTGTGCCCTGTATCTGCTGGTCTTATACAGAATGTATGACCAGACGTATAACCTGCTGCGCTTCTGGGCGTACTTAACGATTGTGGCGTCTGGGCTGGGCGCAATGGTTGGGCTGCATTTGATCCTCGAAGACCACGACCTGAGACCCTTTTCGATTCCCTTGCTGGTGATTTGCATGATCCATCTGGCATTGATTGTTTTCCGTTATGTGTTTACTACGGCAAACCCTGGTTATCTATGGACGGATCTGTTGTTCTTCATCGCCATGGCAGGCTTTGGATATCTCATGCTGGCGCATATTGGCTTGCTGAGTCCCTTGCGGCGTCAGTTGACCAATTATTTTGATAAGAACAGCAGGATGATACGGACTGAGGATTAGCAGGTAGGTAGACAGGAAAACAGGTGTTTACTACTCTGCCAGCGGTATCTGCAAAATGAAGGTACTGCCTGGCATTTTTTCTTCGTCATAGCCCGGGCTTTCGACCCAGATCCTGCCTCGGTGCGATTTGACAATGCCCGCCGCGATCGCCAGACCAAGACCCGGTCCACCGCCCTTGAACTTGGTGCGCCCTGAGGAATGCAGCTCCACTTTCCCGAGCTGGTAGAGTTTCTCGAAGACAATCTTGTGGTTGGCGGGATCAATGCCGATGCCAGTATCCCGGATGCGGATCTCGCAAAACTCCCCGTGTCCATTGACCTGGACTGGCTTGGCATCTATAAAAATAGATCCGCCATCTGGCGTGAATTTAATAGCATTGACCAGGACATTGTCGAGGGCTTTTTTCAGCAGTTCAGAGTCCGCCAGCAGAGGAGGCATCGTGTTGATGCCAGTGTCCAGCTCGAGCTTGATCTGGCGCTCCTCCAAATCTTCCAGATAACTCTTACAGACCAGTCGCAGAACGGGACCGAGAGTCACTGCCTCGAGATGCGGAGTCAGCACCTGATTTTCCAGCCGCGCCACATCCAACATGCTGTTGACGATCTGATGCAACCGGTCCGTGCCTTGGATGATACCGTCCATCACCTGCCGCAGACTTGGACTTTCCTGCACTACGGACGTCGCTTTGATCATCCCCAAATAGCCCTTGATCACAGTCAGCGGGGTGCGCAGTTCATGGGCAGCCACCTGGATAAAATCGCTCTTGTTCTTATCGAGTTTTGCCAGAGTCTGGTAAGCGCTGTTCAGCTCATCCACACGCTGTTCCACCATGCGCTCCATCATCTGATTAAAGCGGTTCAAGTCATCATAGAGACGGGCGTTCTCCAGCGCAATCGATGCCTGGATGGCGAAGGTATTTGCCAGAAGAACATCATCCTGATTAAAGGATGCCGGCGCCGCGCGGCTGATGGTGAGCATCCCAATGACTTTGGTCTTTGCATATAATGGAATTCCCAGCCAGGCGCGATCGTCGGGCACCCAATCGGGTTGTTTCCAGTTTTGCATGTTTTTAATATCGCCGATGATCAGCGGCTCCGATTGTTTGGCGATGAAGTGATACACATTCGTCCCGCGCAACGTGTACGACAGGGTCTCCACCGGCGCATCCATTGGAAAACCAGCGTGCGCCACCAGCCGCGGGGTGCCGTTGATATCCTCGCGAAAGATCGCCGAGCGGTCATGGGGAATTAACATGGACAGTTGTGTGATGATCTGTTGCGGAACATCAGTCACGGCGCCCAGAGAGGAGAGCTGCCGCACCGATTTCGTCAGCGCCTCGGCAATCTGGCGCCGGGTCTGCTCACTGGAATAGAGCTTGGCATTCTCCGCCGCGGTCCGCTCGGCAAATTCCTTTGCGATCGCCAGCTCTGTGGTGCGGTCGCGCGCCTCATTGAGCAGGCGCTGCACCTCACTCTGTGCCTGTTCCTTTTGCTGTACCAGCATCACCCGCAACAGTGCGCTGCTCACCAGGTTACGAATGCGGACGTAGATCTCCCAATCGCGCGGTCCCATCTCCACCCACATAAAGCCGAACCGATTGCGTGCCAGAGAAAGCGGCATGATGACCGCGGAATAGCGGTGGTCTGCCGGCGTTTTCCCGCGAGGGATGAGCTGCCCGGTTCCAATGGTCGTGCGTTTCTGCGGGATCTCAAATTGTGATCCTTCATATTGAAGCAACAGGTTATAACTTTCAGGCGGAGGCGCAGAAATGGACTGTGGTGCTTTTACATCGCTGTAGAACATCACATACCATCGTTCGATGCCCATATCGGGGAAGTGTGTGGAGATGGCGTTACCGATTTCGTCCATGCTCATGGCAGGTGCCATCGAGAAGCTAAAGCCATGCAGAAGGTGCTCCTGCTGTTCGAGGATAAGCCTCCGATAGGCTTGTGAGCGCTGCGAAAGCTCACCCGCCAGCAGGCGCGCCTGTTGGAAGAGATTTTCCGCCTGCAGCATGTTCGTGTGGCTGGTGATGCCTCCCAGGGCATACCGGCGCATCATCGAGATCACATTATGCCAAACGGCGGGGGCAAGCTCATGCTTCTGCATCAATTCGATCATGGCATTGATCGTCTTCAAGAATTCTTCATTGGAAGATCTACCGTTCATCGCTAACAGGAAGCCATCCCAGGCGCGCCCAAATGCATCCCGGAAGAGAAGAAGCGCCGTGTCCTGTTCAGTGACCCCGGCGGAATTGAGCAGAGCGCGCAGCGCGGCTTCACGTTTGTTCTCGAGCCTGCCGGTCTTTGCCACATCGCGTGGGGCAACCGCAGCCTGGCGGACGTTCTCCGGCAGACAGCCGCACGACCAGCGGGTGAGTAATTGGGTGGGTGTCAGTGTGACCTGTGGAACGCTATCTCCACGAATTCGCTTAAGCAGTGTCTCCAGGGCGCGCTTGCCTGCCGTGTAAAAGGACTGTCTTACGGTCGTCAGCGGGACACCGATTGCCTGGGCTTCGCGCAGATCGTCGAACCCGGTCACTGCCACATCGTCCGGTACGCGTACCCCTCGCTGTTGTAAAGCCTCCAGCGCGCCAAAAGCCATGCTGTCATTCGCCGCGACAATCGCCTGCACCCGGAGCCTGCGCTCGTCGAGGAGAGTGCGGATCGCGGCTCTTCCGCTTTCCGCCGTGAAGTCGCCATCGACAACAAGGTCTTCATCGTAGTGGAGATTCTGCGCTTTGAGCTCATTCTGGTACCCCTCGAAGCGCTGCTCGGCGTCGATTTGCCCGGGGATGCCGCGAAGGAAAGCGATCCGTTTATACCCGTGATCCTGGATCAGGTGACGCACAGCCGCGCGCATCCCCTCTTCATTATTCGGGATGAACATCGAAGCGCCGTCGATCTTCACCGATTGTGTCACGATAGGGATCGCACCGTAAAATTCCGAAAACGTCTTAAGGTCTTGCGGACTCGCGCCATAAGCGACATCAGCAGTTAGCAACAAGCCGTCGAGTTGACCTGGCTTGGCGAGGTCATATAGCCCAAAGGAAAGTTTGTTTTTATCATCTGTGAGAGCCGGCGTTAGTTTTCCCCCAATGAAATAGACAAGATTTAGGTTTTGCTCCTCGGCAGCTGCATTGACACCCGCGAGAAACTCCATGCCCCAGGCGCGTCCGACCTGAGAGGCAAACACACCGATGGTTTTACGTTCAGAAGAGGGCTTGGCAGGAAACGACATTTTGCAGTATCTCTAAAGTTGATGTGGGGATTATAGCCTCGATTTCAGCGGGCTGAATAAAACAAAAGAGTAACAAAATTTGTGTGGGTTGCCCTCAACAGAACGCTTCGCAGTCAACCCGCCCTACAGACTTAACTTCATCTGCCACTGGGTCAAATTTTCTTTTTCAAAACCGGCTCTTTCGAACACCGGTCCAAGCTCTTCAGGGAGTATTGCAGGAACGTGCCATGCCTTACCGGCGTGAAGCGCCGTCACACGCTGGAGCAGCTTTGTCCCCAGCCCGTGCCCCCGCGCTTCTGGCTCGACGAGCAATGACCAGATGACCACATGCTCTGCCTCAGGGTTTGAGATGACGACGTATGCCTGTCCCTCGCGAAAGGCGTGTAGCTGTGGGTTCGCTTGAGAAATGCTCTCTCCCGATAGCTGCCAGGGCAGGTCTGGTAAGCCATGTCGTGAGATCAATCGGCCCATCTCCTGCAGATCGACATTGTGCAGCGGTTTTTCTCCGTTTTCTTTATCGGGCTTGCCGCTATCGCTAGCGCTGCGCGTAAACCCAACTAACCTGCGCATGTTCGCAAAACCATAGTTCTGATACAGTCTCACGGCAGGCTCATTGTGCTCGATCACTTCGAGCACAATCTCGCGGTCGCCGCGTTTACGGGCATCCTCAACCAGCCTTTTCATGAGCCATGAACCAGCAGCCCCTTTGCCTCTTGTTTCTCTTGCGATTCCCATTGCCGCGACCCGGCTGGTGTGAATAGAGCGACGGGGTGCAATTAACGCGACGCCGCACGCTTGATCGTCAGCGAGCAGAACGCGGCTTTCTGCCAGGTCTATGCCATCTTTGCGGAGCATGTTTGCAAACATATCCATCGTGAAATGTATGGGGATAACATAGCCCTCGAAGCCGCGATTCAATAATGGAACAAGTTCTGATAAAGAGTAATTTGAGGCGGGGACAATACCAAATTCCATGCATTCTCCTGTGCCTCGATTCTACCCGCATCCGGCGTATAATTTGGAAACGGGTTCCCAGACTTCGCCGTGGAATGAGACCGAATTTGGGGTGAGAGCGTGCGTACCAGAAGAGCCTGTAAATGAAAGGAACAACCATGACAGATCTTTCCAGAATTGCGCGCAAAATTACGTGGGTTCTCTTTGCAAACCAGAGTCTGGCATCGGCAGGTTTCATTGCTTCTGCTACCATCAATTCTATTATCGGCACGAACCTCGGGGGCAGCGCGGCCTTTGCAGGTGTGCCGTCCGCTGTGTATCAGGTAGGCGCCGCGTTTGCGGCTTCTGCATGGGGCTACATTATGGACCGCATTGGCAGAAGGAATGGGATGGTCGCCGGGCTTATCATCGGCGTGATCGGCAACGCGCTGGTTCTGGTGGCAATCGGGGCATCGTCCTTCCTGCTATTTCTGAGTGGCATGGTGATGATGGGAATCACGAACGCCGCGGTGGTGCTGGGGCGTTTTGCGGCAGCGGAGGTGAACCCGCCGGAACGACGCGGAGCAGCCATCTCGAATGTAGTGCTGGGAGGCACATTCGGCGCCATCGTGGGTCCGCTA
>JAICRQ010000614.1 GCA_025966435.1 Anaerolineales bacterium
AACAGGTCTGCCCAGTCCATCGCTTCATGCACTTCAAGCAGACCGCACTCATTGGAGTCTTGGTATCGCAGCCAGAGCAGGGCATTCTCCAGGCTGGGCCAGGACTCACGCAGGAGATCGATATCCTTACGCAGGCTGAAATCATAATACTGCCCAATGATGTACCAGAGGTTGCCATCCACGCATCCGGCGTGTATCGTGTCCTCGACGGCGACACTCTCGTCCAGCGCCTGTCCTAATGCCCCGCCGTGAGCAACGAGCGCCGGATCGGCAATGCCTGTCATTCCCACATTGTGCGGAATCTTGCCTAGCGGACTCTGAAAGCGTTGCAGCGTAGCCAGCGATCGTACGTGGATGGCGCGTCCATCTGGATTTCGCGTCAGCCAAAGTCCAAAGCCGCAGATCATGCTGTCACGCGCCCAGACCTGTTGATAGGCCTGGTTCGAGCCAAGTAAACCTAATTCCCCTCCGTTGGCAAGTAAGATGCGCTCGGCATGGGCGCGAGCTTGTTGAATTAGCTCATTGTCCATCAGCCTTGCCACTGCTCCTGAGGAAATTGGTCATCTTATCCGTCACCGTCTGCTGGACGGCAGCACGAGCCTGTGCAATCTCTTCCGGTGAAAGAGCATTCATTTCGGAATCTGTCAGATAACGATCCCGCCCTAAAGCTCCCAGCGCGGCAAGCTCAAGGTCGGTGGCGATATTAACTTTGCTTACCCCACCGCCCTCCAGTTGAATTGCCTTTTGCATCATCTCTGCCGGGACACCCGACCCACCATGCAACACCAGATGCACAGGCGTAAGGGCACGGATAGCGCGCAATCGCGGGAGGTCGATCTTAGGCTGACGAACGGTGTACACGCCATGTGCGGTGCCCACTGAGACTGCGAGAGCATCCACCCCCGTTTCTCGAACGAAGCGTTCTGCTTCCTCAGGTTTTGTGTATAGCTCTTCGTCACTCTCGGTTTCGACAAAGTCAGTCGTCCCGATGCGCCCCAGTTCCGCCTCCACGGAAACACCCTTCGAATGGGCATACTCCACTACCTGCCGCGAAGTAGCGATGTTTTCCTCCAGCGGTTTTTCGGAGGCGTCGATCATGACCGAAGTGAAACCGGCGGCAATCGCATCTTGAATAACGCCAATTTCCTTGGTGTGGTCGAGATGGAGCGCGACCGGCACTGTGATCTGTTGGCGCTCCAATTGAGTAAAAAACTCTTCCGCGACGCGAGCCGGTGTAAGCTGGTAGCGCGTCAGCTCTTTCTGCGAGATCTGCACGATCAGCGGTGAGCGCGCCGCCTCTCCGGCGCACAAGATAGGCTGAATCATGGGGGTCGTGCGCAGTGAGAAGGAGCCTACTGCATAGCCGCCGCGTTCCGCGACGGAAAGGACCTGGGCGAGCGTCCTCAAAGGGGAGGAATTATTCATATTCTGCATGCTCTTTTTCTTTTCCATTGAAATGATGACTTAATGCTTCTTGTAATGGCAGGTAGCCCCGCTCGTACAAACGCTTATACACCACGTGGCGCTCCGTGTTTGGCACAAATACTTCCACGGGCTTCAGGCATAAACCGTTGAATGCCTCAGCTTCATTTGCGTACACGCCGCTGCCGATTCCTGCGACCAGCGCGGCACCCAGAAGGGTCGCTTCCGGTTCTGCCGAGGCTTCAATCCGGCAGCCCGAAACATCTGCCTTGATCTGCAGCCAGGCGCGGTTGCGCGTCCCGCCGCCAGCAGTGACAAGCGCCGGGATGGGCTGGCCAGTGATACGCTCGCCGGTCTGCCGAATGAATTCGACTTCATAGAC
>JAICRQ010000556.1 GCA_025966435.1 Anaerolineales bacterium
ATCACCTGAGCGGATTTCACTGTGCCCGCCTGCGAAAACAGGGTTTGCAGGTCGGCATCCACAGTGGTGTACGGCAGATTGCCTACATAAAGTTTCGCTTCCATAGCAATACTCTTCTCCTGAGTGTGGGCTGCGAAAGTGAAGCCGCTTTCACAGCAATGAGGATTCAATATGCATGACTGCCAGCGATCACAGACACCCAGGTGCCAAGAAGCGTCCCGTCGACAACCCACGGGACTGAAGAAAATTCCCTCTGATTGTCGGACCACCATTCATCCATGCAACAAACCCCGCCATAAACACGCGGGATCTTCGACAATTCGATTGTAGCACAAGAGGCATGGAGATGCTAGCAACTCGGCAGCCAGAAGCGCAGCCAGTTATCTTTCTCGCGCAGGGAAAACTGAATCCGCGCTTCGAGCTGAGTCAAAACGGAGGCTTTGTTCCCGCCAAGGGCTTCTGCCACTTGTGCATTCGCCACGCGCCCGAAGACGCGTGTGCGGAAGTTTTGCAGCCATGAGATCACCTGTCCATAGCGCGGCGCGTTCAGCGTGACAATCGGCCACACGCGCCTCGCCGGACCGCGTAAGAGCAGCCAGCGAAAGTCCTTCACGGTCTCAAGATCGAGGCTTGCCACAGACTCCAGGTCATCCACCAGCAACAATACACATTGGTGAGTGTTCTTATTGGAATGTGCCCAGGAAGCCAGAGACTTCATGAATTCCTGTGTGCCCTGATGCCCTACCGCGAAAATGCCGACGCGGTGAGGCGTTGCTTCCATGTGTTCCCATTCGTCTGGATAATTGGTGACCACCCCAAACTGGATATCCTCCGCACGGTGGGTTTGTATGACAGACTGGGCAATGGTTTGCAGGAAGGCAGTCTTTCCGGAGCCCGCATCGCCAGCAACCAGCATGGGACCCGGATGTGGATAGTAGAGATTAAGCAATACCGGTAAATGATCTGACGCAATGCCAAGAAATAGAGCCTCTAGTGGAAGCGGTCCTATTTCTGCCAGGACATCACTCAGGGCAGGCGGCATACCGACAACAGGTTTGGCTGCTTGCTCGGCTTTCAGCTCTGTGAGTGCTTGCAGAGCCATAGAAAATTGACGGTGGGTGGGCATACGTCCTCCTTTGCTAATTACCGCTTCCTCATGAATAGCCTAACCTTTTGTTTGGTTTTGTACGTTGAAACTCCAAATAAGAGTTAAGCAAATAGCGCGGCACTTTGTAGAACGCATGTTCTATTTTACTCCCACCTTCTCATCCTCCGTCAAGGTTATTTATCTTAAAGTTTCATGGCAATCTATGTTTTTCCACCATCCAGGTATGCAGCTCGAAAATCAAGCGCCCCACCTTGACCATCGGATCTGTGCTAATCAGCTCTTGTGCTTCCGCCAACGAGCTGGTTTTTAGCACACCAATCCCGCGGATTTCACCGCTTGTTGCAAATGAATCCAGCAAAGGACCGTTGAGGACTAACTTACCCATTTCTCCGAGGCGCCTCAGGTTGGCAAGGTGAGCCTCTTGTAACGCTTCGATCTCGGGTGTTGCATCCGGACTCCATGTCGGTCCCTTCTTGAGCAGGTAAATGTAGTAGATCGTCATATTTGGAAAGTGTTCACTGACATCTTTCCAGGCTTGTTCATCATCGTAAACCATACACACTCCTTGGAACATACACTGGGATAAATTAATGCGGATCGGTTTTTCTAAAAGCAGGAACTCGACACCGAGCATTGCCTCGGTAAACCCAAAATCCGGCATAAGGATACGGCTTAACGACAAGCTTCATACCTCTGGCACTGCACTGGTAAAATCCGTTCGTGGCAAATATTTTTTTAATTCAGATGATCGGCGTGGTCCTGGCAGTGGCAGGACTCATTGCCCTGACTGCTTCTGCACACCTGTTTGGGACGCCCATGTCACCTGCGGAAAGGCGAAGAGCCAGCGATGAGTGGAATCGCCGGAGGAATGCTTACCGCCTTCCATTCAATATCGAGACGATCATATCCACGATCTTTTTCCTGGGCGGGATCGGCATCCTCATCTGGTCAAAGTTCGAGTTGTGTGCATTCCTGGCATACTGGCTTCCATCTCTGCCGGATACAGCACGATTGATATTATCATGCAGATGAAGACACCAGCATCATGAGTCATGCCCCATGAAAATTCAGGATCTCCAGAAAGACTCTCAATACACGGTGCAGCAGGACTTCACCGATTTTTATCACAATCAGTTTGCCCACGGTGAACGATTGACCTTTGTGGAATCCCACTTCCTGCCATACCACGGAGGGTATACAATCCTTTTTAAAGAGAAGACGCTTTACTTGCAGGAAGAGAAAACATTCTCGATGCGTTGGGAGAGTATTTGCAATGCACAAAGGAATAAATGTGAGTTCTACAACCCAGCGTTTCGACTCACGTCAGTTTGGGAGACCACTACATCTGTCCAAAGAGACACAACGGAGGTCATTCGACATGAAACGCCTGTTCATCCTGGCGCTACTAAGTTTAAGCTTGCTCCTGGAAGCCTGCTCATCTGCAGGGGGCACGACGATACCAACAACCGAAGCAATCCCGGCAGTGATCGCCGACAGCACGATCATCGCCGAGGGAC
>JAICRQ010000400.1 GCA_025966435.1 Anaerolineales bacterium
GGAACAGCGCTCGACGTGTGGAACTGTTGCGGAGAGTGCGCTCGTCCAGGCGGATGATCGTCACTTCTCCCTTCCGTCCCGCGGCTTTGAGCGCCTCTATTTTCTTTTTTCTCGTTTCGGGATACCAGACAAACATCCCATATATGGAGCCTGCAATTACTGCCATCACAAACAGACCAATGCAAACCGATACCGCAATTGTAATTATAGAAGTGGTTGTGCCCATATCATCAAAGTTGTGTTCAGTGTAAAGGATTCTTGCTCCCAATCCAATCCCTCACTTGACTGGGTGTTACAGGCTCCTCAATTAACCGCTGGAAGTACATATCGCGATCTCCGTGTCGAAATAGTTCCTCAAATAAGTCGTATCCGACATGGTACGTAAAAATATAAGATCGATAGAGCGGGTTTGAAAGGAAACTGATCATGTGCCTTGCTTCCTTTTCCGTGGAGAGGCCGTATTCTTGCAAGTATTGACTAACCTCCTCCTCGCTTTTCTGTTGGTCATGCATCATGAATGCCGCATTTCCGGCAATGCCGTTCAACTTGCGTCCGGCCTTGCCAATAGCAAGAATACGTTTGAGATCGATATGGCTCAAGTCGGAAGCTGGAAGCAGTTCCTCACGAAACCAGTCCTCAAGTTCTTCATCGGTCATGATTGTCCTTAAGGCGGTAGTGGCAATCCCTTCCGCCATTACGGCGGACGGGGCATTGATCAAATTGACCGTAAACTCATAGTATTTCAACGATTGGACAAGTAATCTTTCTTTGATCGCAAGGTCTGTGTGATGTCCCGGATAGCCCTCATGCGCCATTAAAGCTGGAAGAAAGTTAACGCGAAAAGGTAAATCTGTATTGATATCGATGCGCGAACGAAAATTCCCCAGGTACCAGTTATAGGCGGACCAGGGCTGGTTGGAAACAAATTCTACATTAAAGCTCTCCTCCTCAGGCAGGTTAAACTTTTGGTTTGTAATTGTGCGCAACTTTCTTACAATAGTGGGAAGAAGCTCCTTCACTTTTTCAACTGGGATCTCGATGGATCGTTCCCACTCGAGTGTTCGCTCCTTGAGGGAGCCTCCAGGCGGCAGAACCTCGTCCAGTAATTTGTGCGCCTCCTCGAAATTTGCTTCATCCTTCCAGGCAGGGCGCACATCATACATCGCCTCCACCTCATCAGCCAGGGAAACCTTTCCTCCACGGAGAAGCCGTAAGCTCATCTGCATGGCTATTATTTGGCGGGTAAGGTAATCCTTGCGCTGGGGGCTGATTCTGTCTGCCTGGGAAACATCGGTTGCAAGCCTGTTGGTTTGATCGGTCAGATCTGAAAGCGGTAATTTCCCGGCCTGTTTAGCCTGAATTTTCCACTCCTCAGGACCAAAATAGGCATCTACATATCCAGGCATATGTCCGTCGATTGCCAAGGCTAACCTGACGAATTGTTCACCCAAATCCTTATCGTCATGGACCATTTCATCCTCCTCATAAGGTCTGTTGGCAAAAAGAATGAGCGGACAGTGGGGCTGCCCGCTCATCTATTTACGGTTCTACGCCGACTACACCGCCCAGCGCGTTCATTTTCAACGTCCATGTGCTGCCGACCGTGAACTGCTGGAATTCAGAGACGCTGTCCGGGGAATATATCTCCTGTCCTCCGTCTGCAGTAGCGAACGTAACGGTCAACTCTTCGGATTCCTGCCCGAGCCGCTGACCGCTGGCAATACTTGGGTCTTCGTAAATCGGGCGCAGATCATTCCCGTCCAGCGTGTATGTTTGGATGGTCGTCCACTCGTCCACGGTGTAGGAACAATATTGCTGCGTTTCAGTGTGACAATCTTCCACGACTTCCGAGTAGCCATTGCCTCTGTCGATCGTACGCTGTTCGCAGACCTCGCGGCTGTCATCATAGCAGGAAACATCGTATGCGCCGGAAGGGGGACTGCCCAGTTCGTTGTTATAGTCCACGGCGCGGATCTCCTGGAGTGGCACGGACGTTTGCCAGTGCACATCCACAACCGTCGCCTGGATGGAGCGGGAAGGGAAGAGGAACAGAGCAGCGATCCCTACACAGCAAATGGCAACCGCCGCTATGATGCCTCCGATCAGCATCCAGTTCGTCTTCTTGGGAGCGGTTAATTTCCCTGGCACCACGCCCGCTCTTGCCTGAGCAGCAAAGGCGGGAGCGACAATTTTGGGTAAGGGCGATCCGCAGTTTGAGCAGAGAGAATTGCTGGATGGATTTTCCGTCCCGCAGTTATCGCATTTGATGATTTTGGGTTGTTCCGAGGCGGGCGGAACCTGCATCAAGCGCCCGGACTCGCGCGCCTTGCCTTCGATTAAATCGCCGCCACATTGCGAGCAGGTCTCGGCGGTTGCCGGGTTGCGTGTTCCGCAAAATGGACAGTGAATATCCGCGCCCGCCTGTGCCGCCTTGATGGATTCTTCGTCTTTTACGAACTTGCGCTCTGAGGGAAGCTCGAACTTCACATTCTCCGGCTGCGGCGCGCCACAGTTTTCACACGTCTTTGCACTGCCCTTATTGCGCGTATCGCAATTGGGGCAGGTCCATTCATTTTGGATATAACCAAGAGTTCGTCTGCGTGCCATAATAAGTGCTCCTTTTCCTAGCGAGCCATTATAAAAGATGACTTCTGCCTAAATGTTCTTCTTACGTATCTGTAATTGTACTTCCATCAGAAGCCATGCCACGTGCGGACCTCTTCGATACGCGACTCGCAGTCCGGTTCCTTGTGCGGGTTCGGGTCATTCGTTTCGGACTCGCCTCTACCTGTCGCGGCGACAAAGACCGCCTCCGCCCCGTTGGCGACGTTTCCCGGGTCGTAGCCGCCTTCGAGCACAAAGACGATTTTTCCGGCGCAATGTTCTTCGGCAAGAGCCATGACCTTCCTTGCCAGCATGAGATAGCCTGCGGTGGATAACCCAAGCATTGTGATCGGGTCACTCCAGTGGGCGTCGAACCCGACCGAGATCAGAATCATTTGCGGCTTGAACGATTCTACAAACGGGGTGAAAATCCTCTCCGCCACCTGCTCATAGACATGATCGCCCGCGCGGGCGGGCAATGGCACATTGACGATTCGTTTCCGGGCATGAGGCGCCTCGTCGACCCAGCCGGTGCCGGGATAAAACCCGGGTTGGTATTGGTGCACGGACAAAAATGCTACCTGTTCATCGTTTAGAAACGCCGCCTGTGTTCCATTCCCGTGATGTGCGTCGTAATCGATGATCGCCACGCGTTCCAACCCGTTCGCTAGCGCGTCCCTTGTTGCGACAGCCACGTTGTTAAAGATACAAAACCCCATGGCGCGATCTGGCTCGGCGTGATGCCCCGGTGGGCGAACAATGGCGAAGGCGTTTTTTGCTTCTTCATGCAGAACAGCCCGGGCACAGGTGACGACGCCGCCAGCAGATAACAGTGCATCCTGAAATGAGGAGGGAGTGACATACGTGGGCGCGTAATCGATAATGCCGGGCGCCTGTTCTCTACAAACTTCTTCCAATGCGGAAACTAATTTGGGATCGTGCACGTAAGCAATCTCTTCACGGGTTGCCGGTTGTGGCTCGATGCGTTCCGCCTCGAATGAGCTGAGCTTCGGCTCCAGCACATCCAACCGTGCCGGTCGTTCGGGGTGATCTGGAAAAACATGGTGGGGTGAAGAAACAAGCGTATAAACTGTTTTCATCATTTGATTATATCTCACCACACGCCCCCCCCGAATTCTGCTTCTTGAATTTGGGGGAGGATGGGTGGGGGTAAGACACCGCCGCCTCGCTAGCATGGGGGGGACATGCTAACCGCAGGCGGCGGGTAGACACCTAATACCAGTAAAGGGAGGGCAGGTGTCGATGAAC
>JAICRQ010000560.1 GCA_025966435.1 Anaerolineales bacterium
AGCTTAGTCATTAAACCAAAAGACTCCATTTCTGGAGTCTTTTTTGTCGGGGCGATAGGATTTGAACCTACGACCCCTTGCACCCCATGCAAGTGCGCTACCGGGCTGCGCCACGCCCCGATTGTGCCATCCTGCGGCGGATGGCAGGGCAGTATTATAGTCGCGTTTGAGGTTTCTTGCAACCAAATGACATTCAACCCTGATTATGCTACAATACTGTTGCGAGATCTTAATATTTACATGAGAATTTTGAGTGCTGCTGAAGGAAAGCGAAGATTGGTTTAAAATTCAAGTGCAGAGCAGCCGGTACACTCACTTCCTGGAGTTCCTATGCCTGAGATGATCGAAGTGCAAATTGACAGCGTGCGCGTGCATCTGATGACGCCGCAGCGTCTGGTGGTATTAAAGCAAATTGGTTCCGAGCGCTATCTTCCGATCTGGGTCGGACCGTATGAAGCCGAAGCGATCACCGTTGCCTTGCAGGAAGTGGAAATGATCCGCCCGCTCACGCATGATCTGCTCAAGAATGTGTTTGGCGCCTTCAATGCGCGCATCAAGCGGATCGAGATTGTCAAACTGCAGAACGAGATTTTTTACGGAAACATTATCGCCGAAGTCGATGGAAGAGAAGTGAATGTCGATTCCCGACCCTCGGATGCGATCGCCTTGTCGGTGCGAGCGCACGTTCCCATCCTCGTTCACTTTACTGTGATGGATGAGGCGGGCATCATCCCTGAGCAGGATGTTTCCGAAGAGACGGAGGCAGTCGAGAAAGAGGAACCCGCACCGCTATCGGAAGAGAGCACCGAACGTTTATCTGTGTTCGAGGATTTTCTGGAGAAGCTTGAGTTCGATAAATCAGACGATGAAGATAAGCCGGATGACGAAGGGTCATCTGATACACCTAAAAAGAAAAAATGACAGATTACCTACCACCCGAAAACACCACCGCCCCTGCCACATCAACTGCTGTCCCGCACAGCCGGGAAGCCGAAGAAGCCGTCGTGGGGGCGGTATTCATTAATCCCGAAGTCTATTACGACGTCGCCCAGTTTTTAACAGCGGACGATTTTTACATCCACCGTCATAAATGGATTTGGGATGCGTTTACCAGCCTGCACGAGCAGCGCATCCCCATCGACCTGCTGACAGTTTCCGATGAACTGGACCGCCGCGGTCAATTGAGCGAAGTCGGCGGACCTGCGTACCTGACGTCCCTGGTCAACCAGGTGCCGTCGTCACTCAACGCCGAATCGTACGGGCACATGGTGGAGGGATATTCCATCCGCCGCAAGATGATCAACGCCGCGAACCAGATCGCATCCGTTGCCTATAACGAGCGGACCCACGTTGACGATGTATTGGATGAAGCGGAAAAAGCCGTCTTCAACGTCAGCGAACGGCGGCTCAGGCATGACCTTCAGCCGATCTCGTCCGTCCTGAGCGAATACTACGACCGCATCGACGACCTCGCCAAACGACCCGACGAATTTTACGGAGTCCCGACCGGCTTCATCGACCTCGACAAAATGCTGACCGGTTTGCAGCCTTCAGACCTGTTGATCATCGCCGGTCGTCCGGGGCAGGGCAAGACGGGTTTTCTGCTTTCGATTGCCAAGAATGCCGGGCTGACCCATAAAAAGCATGTGGCGATCTTCTCCCTGGAAATGTCGAATGAACAGGTGGTGCAGAGGCTGATCGCCCAGGAAACAGGCATCGACTCGCAGCGTCTGCGCACCGGCAAGCTTCATGAGAGTGAATGGCCGTTGTTTACCCATTCCATCGAAGTGTTCGGCGATACACACATCTATCTCGACGATACGCCCGCCATCACACCGCTCCAGTTACGGACGAAATGCCGCCGCCTGCATATGGAATTCGGGCTGGACCTGGTCATCATCGACTACCTCCAGCTGATGGGCGGGGATACGCGCAACGACAACCGCGTGCAGGAAGTCTCTTACATCTCGCGCAATTTGAAGATTCTGGCGCGTGAGTTGAATGTACCTGTCCTTGCCGCAGCCCAGTTATCGCGTGCCGTGGAACAGCGCTCCGATAAAAGACCGGTGCTGTCAGATTTACGAGAATCTGGTTCGCTGGAACAAGATGCGGATATCGTCATGTTTATCTACCGCCCGGACCAGTATGAGAAAGAGAATATAAAACAAAATGTCGCGGAGATCATCATCGCCAAGCACCGTAATGGACCGGTGGGAAGTGTGGAACTGGTCTTCCGTAGCGAACTGGCAAAATTCGAGAACGCCGCGACGAGGATTTTTAGACCAAATGAGTAAGCTACATGTCATTGCGAGGAGGGTGCTCTTCCGACAAAGCAACACCTACACTGGCACGCAGGTGCCAGTGTCTCCCGATTAATCAGGGGTTGCTTCGCTACGCTCGCAACGACATCATCCCTTAATATGAAAACATTTAAA
Organism: Anaerolineales bacterium; assembly: GCA_025966435.1. GTDB lineage: Bacteria > Chloroflexota > Anaerolineae > Anaerolineales > Villigracilaceae > Defluviilinea. The sequence continues at coordinate 2,436 of JAICRQ010000560.1, forward strand.
GGCTTTACCGACTCCGAATCATTTACCCAATTGCCTGATACGTTCTTTCACCACCTACTGAATCAAATTGATAACACAGAGGAGTTGAAAGTTACTTTATACTTTCTGTGGCGTGTGGAACATATGGATGGTCCCTTTCACGCCCTCCGGGAAGAAGA
>JAICRQ010000456.1 GCA_025966435.1 Anaerolineales bacterium
GGTTCCAAAGGTAGTTCCAAAATCCACCCCAGAATGAGCCGCCGGTGCGCTCCAGGTCTGCGGCTGCAATCATGCTGTCCATATCCAGCTCGAAGCCAACCACTGAAGGATCCACATGGATGACCGCTTCGCCGTATTGCACTTCGATAGGTGTGGTATACACCTGCAGCACGCGCTCTGATGCGAGTTGTGGGTCTACTCCACCGACCGGGACGCCGGCAATTGTCATTCCAGGGGGGTAATTATTCCGCTGGCGGCTGTAGCCGATCAGGGCGATGACCGTCAACACGATGGCGATGGTTAGAATAGCGATGGAAATCCCCCGCAGAATAGGAATGGAACTGCGGTTCCTCACACGACCTCCGAAAACAGGACGAACATGGTGAAAAAGTATAACACACTCATTTTTGTGTTTGTGCTAGAATAAATCCTGGAGATACGAATGGTCTGTGCTGCTTCGTAAATCCCGGAGCCGTGCACGGTGTGCGCCGCTCTGCACGTTTGAAAGCAAGAGCCCTAAAGGTTTAAGCAGAGGCGCGCTGTGTTTGGACAGAGATGTTTTCATCACGCAGGGTAGCTGAATCTGCCGGGAGCCTTTAGGGTTTTGCCATTCCACCTCCAACTCCACATGAGGTCAGGACTATGCTCCGTTCTTTTCTGATTTATCTTTCCAAAGCGGCCTGGGCGCAAAAGCTGGTCACAAATTGGAGCATTGCCTGGAGTGTGGCGTCACGGTTCGTGGCAGGGGTGACGCTGGGAGAGGCGATTCGCGTAGTTCGAGAGCTGAACGAAAGCTGTATTAATGCCACGCTGGATCAACTCGGGGAAAATACCTCCACCGTGGAAGAGGCGGAAAGAGCAACAGACGATATTCTCCAGGTGCTGGATGAAATTGAAAAGGCGGGCGTCAGGGCGAATGTTTCGATCAAACTGACCCAGATCGGCATGGGGCTCGACGAAGAGATCTGCCGCCAGAATCTCGTACGCATCCTCGAGCAGGCGAAAAAGTATGGGACATTCGTGCGCATCGACATGGAAGATACGCCATACACCGATATCACCCTTGCTATGTATTATTCCATGTTGCAGCGCGGGTTTAACGTCAGCCAGGTGGGAATTGTCATGCAGGCGTATCTCTACCGCACCGAGGCAGATGTGCGTAAATTACTGGAATACAATGCGCACCTTCGCCTGGTAAAAGGTGCTTACAAAGAACCCTCTGATAAGGCATTCCCGAAAAAAGCGGATGTCGACGCTAACTACGATTTGCTGACGAAGATCATGATCGATGCCGCCTGCAAGATCCAAGCCAACAAGATCAGCGCGCATGGTCGCGTGCCGCCCATCCCGGCGATCGCGACGCACGATGAAAAACGAATCGGCTTCGCAAAGCAATACGCCGAAAAGGTCGGTTTGTCCAAGGATGCCATCGAATTTCAGATGCTCTACGGCATCCGCCGCGACTTGCAGGAGCAGCTTGTGAAACAGGGATACCCGGTGCGGGTCTATGTGCCGTTTGGCACCCATTGGTATCCTTACTTCATGCGAAGGCTTGCGGAGCGCCCCGCCAATATCTGGTTCTTCATTTCGAACTTCCTTCGGAAGTGAAAGTACACAGGTAAACAGGTACATACGCAGACAATGTATATCTGTGTACTTGTTTACCTGTCTACTCTTTCCGTTTACAATCACTCTATGGCACCTCTTGCCCTCGTCACTGGCGCGGCACATCGGTTGGGGAAAGTCTTTGCTCTGGCTCTGGCGCGGCAGGGATTTGACATTGCCCTCCATTACCATCAATCATCCGACGAAGCGCTGCAGACGCAAGCGGAAATTGAATCTCTAGGGAGCCGCGTGACCCTTTCTCAAGCGGACCTCACCGACCCGACCCAGATCTATTCTCTAGCCTCTAATCTCCAATCTCTCCATCTCTTGGTCAACTCCGCTGCCTTCATGCCCGGCGGGAACGTGAACGCGCTGACCCTTGAAAATTGGGACACTACGCTCGACCTGAATCTTCGGGCTCCCTTTCTGCTTGCGCAGGAATGCGCGAAAAAAATGACCTCAGGTGGGCTCATCGTCAACATCACGGATGTGGGTGCGCAGAAAGCCTGGAGCCGCTATCCGTCGTATACGGTCAGCAAGGCTGCGCTCGAATCGCTGACGAGAATCCTCGCCCGCGCCTTTGCGCCGAAGATTCGAGTCAATGCCATTGCACCGGGATTTGTCTTGCAATCGGATATTGTCCCTGATGAAGAATGGCAGCGCCTGATTAAGCGGATCCCGCTCCAACGTCCCGCCCGAACGGAAGAGCTTGCCTCCGCCCTCGAATTTTTGTGGAAGAACGAGTATATTACCGGGCAGACCATCGTCGTGGATGGTGGATATTCGTTGATTTAATAGACCCTTAGGGTCTGTGTCGAAGAGGAGAGTGCATGTCCGAAATCAATGAGCTGGCTGAAAAACTCAAATCAGAAGGAGACAGGTTTGTCTCTATTTTCAGTGGTCTCACGGACGATCAATGGAATCAGGAGGTCTACACGGAAGGCGCCACGTGGACGATCCGCAGCGTGCTTTCGCATTTCATTACTTCGGAACGCGGATTGCTCAAACTGTTCGAGAGAATCCGGCAGGGAGGGGAAGGGGCGCCGGATGATTTTTCGATCGACCGGTACAACGCTGCTATGCAGGCGCGGACGAAGGAAGCAACTCCGCAGGAATTAATCGAACAATATAAGGAAGTACGCGCCAGTGCGATTCATTGGGTTTCCGGTCTGGCAGAATCCGAGTTGGAAATTAACGGCCGCCATCCCTATTTAGGACATACAACGATTCGAGACATGATCAAAATGCTCTATATTCATAACCTGGATCATTATCGTGATATGAAGAAAGCCCTAAAGTAGACACATACATAGGAAACATAACTAATAAACTATGAATCTCCCTCCCTTCAAACTCGAACGTTTTTTTGCCAAATACGAATTCAGCACCGAATATCTGCTCTGCTCCTCCGATTGTGAAGCCATGTCCATTGCGGAATTGCTCGCGTTGGAAGAGGGCGCAGCAGGGAGATTTCAACAGACATGGCTCGGCTACACTGAGTCTCAGGGCAGTCCCGCCTTACGGGCAGAGATCTGCAAACTCTATGAAACCATCCAGCCCGAGCAGATTCTCGTCCACACAGGCGCGCAGGAGGCAATCTTCCTCTTTATGTTTGCCGCGTTTAAGAAATATGACCACGTCATTGTGCATTCACCTGCTTACCAATCTCTGGCGGAGGTCGCCCGCGCCGCAGGCTGTGATGTGAGCCCCTGGCGGGCGCGCGAGGAAAATGGCTGGTCGCTCGACCTCGATGAACTGCGCCATCTGATGCGGTCGAATACCAAAGCAATCATCATCAACACGCCGCATAATCCAACCGGGTACTTAATGTCGCGTGAAGATTACGATGCGCTGCAC
>JAICRQ010000337.1 GCA_025966435.1 Anaerolineales bacterium
AAAATTATATCGTACCCGGATACCCAGGGGTATAATTCATCGCCTATGGACAACCTGCTGGGACGCCAGCTTAATTACACCGTGCGCACTTCCGTGTATGAAGGTCCGCTCGACCTGCTGCTTGACCTGATCGAGCGCGCGGAATTGGATATTACATCCGTCTCGCTGGCATCGGTCACAGACCAATATGTTGCCTATATCAGTGGTCTTGAACAGATCAACGCGGACGAAATCTCGGCATTCCTCGTGATTGCCGCAAAGTTATTGCAGATCAAATCGGAGGCTTTGCTACCCCGTCCCCCTGCTCGTGCCTCAGGGGAAGAGGACACTGCACGATCTCTGGTTGATCAGCTAAAGTTATATAAACGGTTCAAAGAGATTGGCGGCTGGATGAGCGCACGCCAACAGGCAAATCTGCGGACTTTTTTACGCGTCGCCCCTCCCCCGAAGGTCGAACCGAAGCTGGATCTTTCCAATCTTACGCTCGAGAAGCTGGTTACTGCAGCAACGGAGGCGTTTGCAAAAGAACGGAACAAGCAGCCGTTGGGTTTGATCATCGCACCTCCACGGGTCACCATCCGCGAGAAGATCGATATGATCGCCAAAATGATGAAGGAGGTCGAACGCGTCTCGTTCAATACATTGCTGAATCCGGGCGCATCGCGCCTGGAGATCGTGGTCACATTTCTGGCGATGCTCGAATTGGTAAAACGTTACCGTATTCATGCCCAGCAGGAAGACCTGTTCAGCGATATCGAAATTCAACGCATGGAAGAATGGAAAGATGGTGAGGAGATTGAGATTGAGTTCGAATAGGTTCTTAACTTCTCGCTTTGCCCCTCTCAACGATCGGACCCGGCGAGTCTGATCGTTGTGTTTTATAGAGGCGCAGGAGAAAGATGGAAACCAGGGCTCCAAGATTATCAAAGATCAATACATCCCAAACGGACGGAGAGCGCCCTGGCACAAAGGACTGATGGAACTCATCGGTCACCGCATATAGAAGTGCCAGGCACCAGGCAAGCCACCATTCGCCGTGTTGGAAATCAAGGGCTCGCCAATACGCGGCGGCAAGGAGTGCATATCCGACGATATGCGCACCCTTTTTGACGATCCGATCTGCCTTATCAAAATCCGGCAACTCCGAATGAGGCCGTGCAGAAAACAAAAAGATGATGAGCATGACGAGCAATGCGGGAAGCCAGCGGAGTACAATTTGTATTGCTTTAGACATGGATAGCATTAAACCACAGATCAAGCAGGTCAATGAAAATGAGGTTCTCCTCAGGAACAATACGGAGTGGCTGCACTTTACCCATCCCCACCGAATCTTCAGCACAGAAAAGCTGGAAGATGTTTTACCTGCCCTGCGCGAGATTGAGCAATTGGTGCAGGAGAACAACTGGTATGCCGCGGGATTCCTGAGCTATGAGTCCGCGCCTGCATTCGACCCCGCGCTTCAGACACGCGCGCTCGACCAGGCTTCGTCTATCAGTTCACCACCGAGGAATGAATTTCCCTATCTCTGGTTCGGACTGTACCCGAAACCTCGCCCTATAACTTTGCCTGAACCCGGAGGTGGAAAGGAGATCCTCGACTGGCGCCCAACCACGGACTGCGAAACCTATCACTCTGCAATTGCCAAGATAAAAGACCATATCGCAGAGGGGCGGACGTACCAGGTCAACTTCACGATGCGTCTGCAAGCGGAGTTCTCTGGCGATGCATGGGAATTCTTCCTCCATCTCGCGCAAAGCCAGAATCGTCACGCAGCGTATATCGACACGGGCCATTATGTCATTGCCTCTGCATCGCCGGAGCTTTTCTTTCAACTGGAGGGAGATGCCATCACATGCCGCCCCATGAAAGGGACCACCTCACGCGGGCGTACTACCAGTGAGGATCTCGAACAATCCGAGTGGTTAAGAACCTCGATAAAAAACCGCGCGGAAAATGTGATGATCGTGGATATGATTCGCAACGATCTCGGGCGGATTGCAAAGACAGGGAGTGTTACCATCCCACAGTTATTTGAGACAGAGCGTTACCCAACATTATGGCAAATGACCTCCACCGTCACTGCTAAAACAAATGCATCCCTGGCAGAGATTTTTACTGCGTTGTTTCCGAGCGCATCGATCACCGGAGCGCCCAAGGTGAGCACGATGAACATCATCGCGGAACTCGAAAACACCCCGCGCAAGATATACACGGGAACGATCGGTTACATCGCGCCGCAAAGAAAGGCAAAATTCAATGTAGCCATCCGTACGGCCTTGATCGACCAGGAACACAAAAAGGCAGAATACGGAGTCGGCGGCGGTATTGTATGGGATTCCACGAGTAAAGATGAATATGCCGAAGCGTTACTAAAAGCTCGCGTTCTTCTTGAGCAACCTCATCCATTTTCCCTTCTTGAAACCATGCTTTGGACTGCAGAGGAAGGCTTCTTTTTGCGCGAAAACCATGTTGCGCGTATGCTTGATTCAGCAGATTATTTTGATATTCCCCTGACAAAAGAAGACCTGGAAGAATATCTGAATCAGATCTCGTCCAAGTTTCGTACGCCGCAGCGGATTCGAATATTAGCGGATCAACACGGAAACCTGAACTGTGCGTCCAGTTCCTTCCAACCGTTACGAAATAACCAGCCTTTGAAAATCAGCCTTGCCCGGGAGTCAATCGATTCCGGCAATATCTTTCTGTTCCATAAAACCACACAGCGGGACGTTTATGAAGCCGCGCGGCGGGGGTTTGAAGACCTGGATGACGTCCTGCTCTACAATGAAAACGGAGAGCTGACCGAATTTACGATTGGAAATCTCATTGTCGAGTTAGACGGTGAACTGCTCACACCACCACTCTCCTGTGGGGTGTTGGCAGGGACCTTCCGCGCTCATTTGTTGGAAACGGGGCAAATCGTAGAAAGGATAATCCCTGTGCATCAGCTGCGCAATTGCACCAAAATTTTCCGGGTCAATTCCATCCGTCGCTGGGAAATCACAGAGCTTATCTCTTCTGTGAAAGTTTCCTAAGGTTGTTTTGATAGACTCTCTCAATGTCTTTAGCCAGCATCCGAGACACCCAACCGAGCTAGCAAGTCATTAAGCTGTACGCCCTGCAGGCTGGGAAGGACCAAGTCTGCCATTCCTACACGTTCCGAAGGACCAAGTCCAATCGAAGCAAAGCCGCCAGCCTGAGCCGCCTGGATTCCAGCTGCTGCGTCCTCCACCACTACACATGTAGACGGGTCTAGTCCTAATTGCGCCGCGGCATACAAGAACAAATCGGGCGCTGGCTTCTGAAGCTTTACGCTGTTGCCGTCGGCGATCGCGTCCAATAAATCTGCAATCCCCAGCCGTTCGATCACTTCCACTGCATTCTTACTCGCAGAGCCCAACGCGGACTTTAATCCTGCGACACGGATTTCCTCCAGGATTTCGCGCGCACCCGGCAGTAAATCGCGTGGTGTAATGCCGCGAATGAATTCCAGGTAATAACGATTCTTGCGATCCATCATTTCGAGAATCTGCTCTTCCGGGAATTCACGTCCCTGGAGGATCAACATCAACGATTCGCGGCGTGGGATGCCGCGCAATGCTTCATTTGACTCGCGTGTAAAAGGAATGTCCAGTTCGTCGGCGAGTTGCTTCCAGCCCCGAAAGTGATATTCGGCTGTATCGGTCAACACGCCATCGAGATCAAATATAAAGCCCTTGATCACTGAATTCATCAATCAAACTTCCAATCCGCGCGTGCGAAACTCATCCATGTCACGGTGCTGGTTCGGCAGCTTGTACGGAAGTGACAGGATTCGTAATCTCCACAACTTCCAACTCTCCCCGATGCATAAACCGAAAGGAAAGACGCTTCCAATGTTTTGGCAGGCGCGGGTGCGTGGACCAACCCTGTGGACCCACACGCAGACCGCCAAAACCAAACACGACGGCCTGCCAGGTTCCACCGGCAGACGCTCCATGAATACCGTCGCTGGCATTCCCACGGACATCGCGTAGATCTGCGCGCACTGCCCGAATAAAATGTTCGTAGGCGTCATCCGGTTTGCCCACTTCACACGCCATGATGGCTTGAATAGATGGACCAAGGGAAGAGCCAAAGGTGTGGTCCGTTCTGGGGGTGTAGTAATCGTAATTCACACGCAGCTGTTCATCTGTAAAATTCTCCCGCAACAGATATTGGAGCATCAGCACGTCAGGTTGTTTGAGGATCTGTGTCTCGTTACAGCCTTCAATGCCGAAGAGCACCTGTGCAGAAACGTCGCGCGGTTCCAGGGATGCCAGGTCCACATCGCGACGCTGGAAGTAGCCTTCAAACTGCTCGATTAACCCATCCGGACGAACAGAAAGATAAATGCCAGTCAGGACGTCTTGCCACGTTTGCAGCCGTTCTGCGCTTAGCTCGAGACGCTGAATCAACTCGTCCGCCTTTGCAGGGGCATATTCC
>JAICRQ010000220.1 GCA_025966435.1 Anaerolineales bacterium
AATCGTCCTGTGAGGCAGAGGATGGCGTAGACGGCGTTTCGAAACCTGCTGTCCAATCCGCATCCTTTTTCGGGGGTTGGAGATCTCCTGTTTGTTTTGCAGACGCTTCCAGATTATGGAGCCAGCTTAGATCTTCCTCTTCTTTGGGAGCAGAGGTCTCTGCCGCAGCAGAGGGCACAAACGACCCTCCCCAACCCATATCGTTTTGTTGTTCGTCAGACTCTACAACTTCATCCGGTCGCTCGGAGGTTTGAGTAAACCATTCGGAGAGTTCATCCTTCTCAAAAGGAATCGTCGCTTCCTCTCTCAAACCGCTCATCCAGGCCGGAGCGTCATCTTGAGGGATTGCACTTATGGGCTCAGGCTTGGATTCCTTCTGATTGAGCTGAGTTAAAAAGTCTGAGCCAGACGTATCCCCCTCTGAGGGTGCGGAGGGTGCAGGCGGTTTCGCTTTGGCACCCGGATTAAGGCTTGCCAACCAATCCGGGACGTCATCATCGTCCGCGCTGCCAGCCTGAGAGGCGAGCCCTGCCAGTAAATCCGGCGGTTCCTCTTTCTGTAACGCGGTCCGGCCAGCGGCTTGCACAGCATCTTCCTCCGCGGCGTCTTTTGACTGTTGTTGAATATCTTTGAGCCAGTCCGGGAGGATAGATTGCAATTCACCCGTATTTTTCTTCGTGGGTTTTTCCCCGCTATGTAAGACAGACTCCGGTCGTAGACGTGTCTGGCAAAACTGACAGACATCCAGGAGGTCTGGATTATTCCTGCCGCAATTGGGGCAACGAATCTCCGTCATGCTTAATTCCCCCCGTACGGACGGTCAACGCCAAAGAGTACGCGCAGACCCGTTAATAAAGTTCCCAATGCAATCCCAATCAGAAGACCGCGCGCTCCACCGCCTGAAAACATCCCTAGGAAATCGATCGCGGCCTGGGTTACACGGTCACCCAGGATGGGGCCAAAAGGTGTGGGCATGATCAAAATCAGAAACAGGACCGCCACGACGAGGAACACCACACTCATCACATCTACGCGGCGGCGCAAAAGACGGATGCTGGCATAGATCAGCGTCACCGCCAGAATCGCCATCAGCGAGGCTTCCACCGGCACAACGATAGCGTTCATTGCCAGCTGCATATACTCGTTCTCGGGTCCGAGAATTAATCCAAGCCCAAAGGTGATCAGAAGAGATATCACCAGCAGAATTCCGTATACGCCGCCTTTTTGACCAGCGCGAATTTTTTCCATCTGAACAGCAGCCAGGTTGTAAATGCCGACGAGCACAGCCATGCCTGCAATGATGACTGCCCAATCCAGCAATAGAAGGCGCAACGAGCCCAACTGGTCCGGGAAGAAATATCCCAGTAGGACGATGGCTCCCGCGGCAATCGCAAACGCAGCCGTCACGACGCGCATTAGATGGGCGCTCCTACAATCTTCAACAGGGAGCCAAGCAGTATCGCCAGGATGATCAGCCAGCGCAAAATATCCTCCACATGCAGGCTGGCTTCGTGCGAGGCGCCTGCGCCTACATAAGCGCCAGCCGCAAATAGCTCTTCCCCGATCAGCGGTTCCTGGGCAGAAGCAAAAAATACCGACTGCGCGGAAAGGTCATCACTGGCGGCAATCAAGCTTGTGTCCTCGCGGTCCGCGGCTTCCGCCAGCAGACCCGATTCGGTTCCCAGATCACCGATTACAATATTCGCAGAGACGTTTTCATCGTGGATGGTGGAAAGCGTACCCGCGGCGTATGAGAAAGGCGTGAGGCCGGCTAAGCGACCGGTAGTGAAACGATACTGATCCTCCGCCCCTGCGGCGCGATAACCGGACTGTAAGGTATCCTGCGAGAGAATTGCCAGCGAAGCATCCCCGGAGGTCACGATCGGAGGACGATCACTCAGCGATGTACGCTCAGCCAGTCTGCGCAGCATCGCCAGACCAGCCAGCGCCGAGCCACCGCGAGCGGAGATGAAATTCCCGCGCCCGAGCGAAATATGTAGACGCGTCCCGTTTTCAACCGCCAGACCCACGGAGCGGTTCAGTCGTTGATACGCCTCAATCAGGCGCAAGGACGCAGGCGACCTGCGTCTCAACAGTGTAAGTCCTACCAGAAGAATCGCGGTCAGGGCGAGCAAGCCTAAGGCAAGCATCAAGACTCCTCTCCACGCAAATAGCGTGCAAAGGCTTGTACTTCTTCCTCTTCTTCCAGCAAGTGTGCAAATGAGTTTAGTTGTTTCCCACCTAGAAATGGCTGACCGATATAAAGTGCCTGTGCGCCCAGCAGAGTCAGTGGTGCTCCTGCCTCCAGCAGCCACGAAGCAAGTCCATCCAGTTTGAAGCGGCGTAACGATTCAGCCCAATGCGACCAGTCAGCGCGCGATTGCATGAACGAAGTATAGCATATTTTAAGGATGACCCGACTCGCCATAAAGTACCGTAAATGTCAGCCTCATGACGAAATAATCACTTGTTTCTTCGGCAGTTGAACTGCCGAAGAAACAAGTGGTCCAGCAGTGCAACTGCTGGACGAACCCCTATGATAGGGGTGATTTTTGCGGCTTTGCCCTCATAGTATAATGACATGAGAATTTTTTCATGGAGGAACCATGACGGATAGAAAGATCCGTGTCCTTGTTGCCAAGCCCGGACTCGACGGACATGATCGCGGCGCGAAAGTTGTCGCACGCGCCCTGCGCGATGCCGGTATGGAAGTGATTTATACAGGCTTGCGGCAAACGCCTGAAATGATCGCTGAAGCTGCATTGCAAGAGGATGTGGACGTGGTAGGTCTATCGATTCTCTCCGGTGCTCACATGGCGCTTGCCCCGCGCATTCTGGAACTACTCAAAAAGAACGGACAAGATCAGGTGAGAGTCTTCATCGGAGGCATCATCCCGGATGAAGACATGCCGCGCTTGAAAGAGATGGGCATTACGGGCATCTATGGACCCGGTGCATCCACAGACGAGATCATCAGGGATGTCCGCGAGGCGGTAAAGTAATTGCGTTATCCATAATACCTGCTGCACAATTTCGTATTTAAAAGAAGAGATGTCCCTAACAAAATCCATCCTGGAGGGAAACCGGCTTGCGTTGGCACGCCTGCTAACGCAAGTTGAAAACGATTTAACTGAGGGGCATAGTTCGCTGGCAGAACTTTTTCCATACACAGGCAAGGCACATCTGATTGGCGTCACCGGCGCGCCTGGCACGGGCAAATCTTCCCTCGTCAACCAGCTTGCTCTACAGTATCGTAAAACGACTAATAAAAAGGTGGCGATTATCGCCGTCGATCCTTCGAGTCCGTTTACAGGGGGCGCGGTGCTTGGCGATCGCGTCCGTATGCGGGACCTTTCCGGTGATGAGGGCGTGTTCATCCGTTCGATGGCTTCGCGCGGCTCGCTGGGCGGGGTGGCTCAAAAAACTGCATCGATTGTGCAAGTCTTTGATGCTGCGGGCTATGAGATCATTATTATCGAAACAGTCGGCGCGGGGCAGAGCGAAGTGGATGTAGCGCGGCTGGCGCATACGACGGTCGTGGTGGAAGCCCCGGGCCTTGGCGATGAGATCCAGGCGATCAAAGCAGGTATCCTCGAAATCGCGGACGTGCTCGTCATCAACAAGGCAGATCGTCCCGGTGTGGAGAATACAGAGCGAGCACTGCGCTCCACACTCAAGCTGGGTCACCCTGTCAAGCGCGTATTTCGCCATCATGGAAAGACGATGGCAGTTGATGCGCCAACAACGGACCCTCACTTCTGGATTCCCCCAATCGTCAAAACCGTTGCCACAGAGGGTAAAGGTCTGAATGAACTGGTCGAGGCAATCGCAAAACACGCGGCTCACCTCGATCAAAGCGGGGATCGGGTAGCTCGCGACCGTGCTCGCTTACAGTCTGAGATGGAAATTCTATTGCAGGGAGCTTTGATGAATCGCTTTCTGGAGCATATCCCGCAGGAGCAGTATGGCGAGCTCCTCGAAAAAGTATTCAGCAGGAACATCTCGCCCTCAGAAGCCGTTAAGTTCCTGCTGAACGGAAATCCAAAATAAGAATGTCCTGTAGAAAAGGTTAAGGATGCCGGAACATACTCACTTAATTAAGATGTACGGGGATATTAAGTTATATGCGGGCTCAGGCTCACCCGACCTTGCACAGAAGATCGCAGAATATCTTGAACAGCGGCTCAGTCCTCGAGAAATCATCCAGTTTCCAAATGAGAATATCTTTGTTAAATTAAATAACAGCGCGCGTGGGCAGGATGTCTACGTCATTCAAACCACCTCCTCCCCCGTCCATTACAATTTGATGGAATTGCTCATCATGATTCAAACCGTGCGGTTGGATTCGGCGGCGCGCATCACTGCGGTAGTTCCTTATCTTTGTTATGGACGCTCAGATAAGAAAGATCAGCCGCGCGTGCCGATTACCGCCCGTCTCGTGGCGGATATGATCGAACGAGCCGGGGCAGACCGTTACATGACCTTCGACCCGCACGCCGGACAGATCCAAGGCTTCTTCTCCATCCCCGGCGATGTCTTGACAGCTGCCCACATGATTACTGGCCATATCAAGAATTTCATGCAGCAAGACATGAAGGACCCGGTGGTTGTGGCTACCGATCTCGGGTTTGCCAAGAAAGGACGCAACTACGCCCTCGACCTGGATGTGCCGATCGCGTTTATCGAAAAGCGGCGCGCCAGTAATGATTCTCACGCCGAGGCCCTTACACTGATTGGCGATGTACACGACCACGATGTGATCATCGTAGATGATGAAGTGGATACAGGCGGCTCGATCGCGCAGGCAGTGGACGTGGTCAAGAAGCATGGGGCACGCGACATCTATCTCGCGTTCATCCACCCAATCTTTTCCAAAAGCGCAGCGCAGAGACTGGCAGCCCTGCCCATTAAACACATCATCACCACCGATACAGTCCCCATTCCTCATGTAAAAATGCAGCCACTGGAGGGACGGATAACAGTCTTATCGATTGCACCCCTGCTGGGAGAAGTGATCCGCCGCGCTCACGAGGGGCGCAGCGTCGGAGAGATGTTCAACGAATGATGTGGGAGTGTCAGGTTTCAAGTACCCGGTGTAAGGTACCCAATTGATATTCGACCTGACACATGACACCTAGCACCTGATACTTAGAACAATGCCGGAACTACCCGAAGTCGAAACGATTGCACGTAAGCTCAAACCGCAACTGGTCGGAAAAACGATTCAGGACGCCCAACTGCGGTGGCAGCGCACGCTTGCATTTCCATCTCCCAGAAAATTTCGAGGGCTAATCAAGGGGCAGCAAATCCAAAATGTCACGCGCCGCGCCAAATATTTCATCCTCCAATTATCTGATTTCAGCCTGCTCATCCACTTGCGCATGAGCGGCGACCTCCTGATCAAAAAGGGTAAAATCAAACCTGAAAAACATGACCGGTTGATCTTAAATCTGCTCTCTGCGGAGGGTGACTTGAGTCATCTCGTTTTCAACGATACACGTAAATTTGGGCGCGTCTGGTTAACCGCCAACGCAGAAGATGTGCTTGGCAAGCTCGGACCTGAACCCTTGAGCCGGGCGTTTACATCGCGCTGGCTTCATACCGCCCTCCACAGCAGACATCGCCTGCTCAAACCCCTACTCCTCGACCAGACGTTTCTTGCCGGAATCGGTAATATCTATGCTGATGAATCTCTGCATCTTGCAAAACTGCACCCGTTGGCTGCCTCGGATTCAGTCACAGAGCAACAGGCGGAGGCGCTGCATAGATCTATTTGTCAGGTCCTAAAGGAAGGCATTCGCCGGAATGGCGCCTCCTTCGATTGGGTCTACCGTGGCGGTGAATATCATTTTCGAGTCTATGACCGCACCGGAAAACCATGTCCCGTCTGCGGGACAAGCATCGAACGTATCCTTGTGGGCCAGCGCAGTACACATTTTTGCCCAACGTGCCAGAGGTTAAGTTAAGATGTATTCCAAATAGTACCGTGGAATAAAACCGATGAAATTCTCGGAAAAACTGTTAAGGTGAGCTATGGAATTCAATTGGTCAATTGTTGGCTGGATCGCCGGACTGGTGTTTGTTTACCTCTTCGGTCTGTTTGAAGGTCGCGGGCAGGGATATAAGAGGCGAAAAGCTGAAGAGGAACAAGAAAGTAAGGAGCAACCGCCTCCATCTA
>JAICRQ010000205.1 GCA_025966435.1 Anaerolineales bacterium
TCGCCTTTTCACAAACGTAGATATGATCCGTTTCTCCCGCTTTGATCTTTAGATAAATATCAGGGTAAAAAGCGCCTTCGGTGACAAGGCTGACCAGCATATTCCCCTGGGAGTCCTGACTAAACGACACCACACAGGGCGTGACCGGGTAGGAGCTGCAATACTTGAGCTCCTGCAAGGGAAAGCGCTGCTCCACCCGCGCTTGATTTCGCCTCCATTCCCGGAAGGCCAGCCCTGCAACAATAAGAAGGATGAGAAGCGCAAGGATGGCGATGCCAGGGATTAATCGCTTCCGATTCACACGATCCCCCTGCAATGGTAAATGTTTCCATGGAACACGTTAACGACGATGGGTTTTTGTTGCTGAGTCACGCTGGTAGTCAGTAGCACGGTGAAATGATTCTACCAAATCCGTATCACGGCTGTTGGAAAAGAATTTTCCTGTTTCGTGCTCTTGACTCTCAGGCTAGCTGAAGGTGTATAGTATCGCAACGTTCAGTTGTCCGTGCGCGCAGAGGAGACGAATGATCAAAATTGGTAATTTTGCCCGCCTCAGCCAGGTGTCGGTGGTGACCCTGCGCTACTACGATGAAATGGATCTGCTCAAGCCCGTCCGAGTGGATACGTTTACAGGCTACCGCTTCTATTCCGCGGACCAGCTCCCACGCTTGAACCGCATCCTGGCTCTGAAAGATCTTGGCTTTTCGCTGGAACAGATCAAGCTCATACTCGCCGATGGTCTGACCTCGGAGCAATTACGCGGGATGCTGACGATGCAGCGGAACGAAGTGGAAAAGCGGCTTGCCGACGAAGGGGAGCGCCTGCGGCGAATCGAAGCCCGGCTGAGGCAAATCGAATTGGAGGATAAAATGCCGAAATATGATGTTGTCATCAAAAGCACCCCAGCGATGCTGGTGGCTTCGCGGCGGGTTACGATCCCGACCAACGATCAGGTGCCGCAGTATTTGGACATCGCCTACATGGAAGTCTATAGCTATGTTCACCAGCAGGGTGCGAAGGATACAGGGCCATGCTTTACCTTGTGGCACAGCCCATCGGACGTCTACGAGAATGAAGATGTCGAAGCCATCGTTCCCATTGACCGCCAGTTACAAGGAACAGATCGCGTCCAGGTATATGAACTGCCGTCCACGCAGGTTGCGGCAGTTGTCCATCAGGGGAACTTCGAAGATTTCACGCAGGGCCATGCCGCCATCCTGGAATGGATCGATGCAAATGGGTATCAGATCGTCGGCCCGTACCGCGAGATCTATATTAAACACCATAAAGACGAGCTATCGAATTCCACTACCGAAGTTCAGTTCACAGTAGAGAAAGCCTGATCAAGATTTGCCCGCAGTTGTACTGCGGGCAATATCGGGCGGCAGTACAATTGCGTAGCATCCCGTGGACTGCCGCCCGAACAGTTTTAACGCGAATGATTTCGCGACGCTTTCTTTCATGCCTCCGGCGCGATCTTTGCCATAATATTTGCAATCGTTCTGAGCTTCAGCCACCATTGATCGCGCGGTCGTTGAAATTGCATGTCTGCCATGCGATCGAAATCGCGCATATCATGAAAGATAAATTTCCCATTCTGCAAGCCGATGAAGCAGTTGGTGGTATCGCCCTGGCTGCATTGCTCGATCAATTTTTCCAGGCACAGCCCTGCCAGCCGCGACGCCTGAATGCGGTCGAACGGAGAGGGATCGCCGCCCTGCTGCAGGTGCCCCAGGATGGCAGGGCGCGCGTCGAATACATCCTTGCCTTCTTCTTCGAAGAGAGCACAGATAAACGCCGTGGAATAGATTTCGTTCGCCGCTTCATTGCGAATGACCAGACCAAGGCGTTTACCAAGCAGGAAGCCGCGCTTGAGCATCGCCACATCTTCCTGAAGTTGTTGCAGGGTAATTCCCTCTTCCGGCAGATAGAAACGTTCGGCACCGGTGGCGAGTGAGCTCATGAGCGCCAGATACCCGCACCAGTGTCCCATTACTTCGACGATGAAACAGCGCCGCGTGGCTCCCGCCGACTGCTTGATCTTATCGACTGCATCCACGATGCTATTCAGCGCGGTGTCGGCGCCGATGCTGAGTTCGGAGCCGGGCAGGTTATTGCTGATCGATGCAGGCAGGCACATTATGGGGATATTGAACGCCGGGAACTTTGCGCGTTCATTCATCATGTTATAAACGCTTGCGTACGCATTCCAGCCGCCGATGACCAGCAACGCATCGATGTGATGATCCTCGATCGTGCGGGCGATTGCATACATGTCCTTGCCCCCCGGCACTTTGCGACTGGTACCCAGCACGGACCCACCGACCGAAGCCCAGCCGTTGACGGTGGTCCATTCCATTTCTTTCACCTCCCCCTGGGCAAATCCCTCGAAGCCATTGTTCACAGCCAGTAGAATATGACCCTGATCGAGCCCCAGGCGCACGGCGGCACGCACTGCGGTGTTCATCCCTGGCGCGGGCGCGCCGGCGTTTAGCACGGCAATCCGGAAGCGCTTCTGCCCGGGCTCCGGCGGATGCGGGAGGGCGCGCACCATTGTCCTGTACGTGCGGAAGGAATGCTTGAAACTGGGGCTGCGGAGTGACATTGCCTTCTCATAGTCTCTGGCTTTGATCGCTTCCACCACCTGCCGGGTCTTTTCCACACACGCCACCAGCGGCAAACGGATGATGCGGTTCGCCCTGGTCCCTACTACAATGGGTTCATCCTCCGGCCGGGCTTCCAGGGCAGCGATGACCGCCTCGTATCCGAACAGGGTGGCAAGGTTGCGGTCATAGGCGCTGGGCCGCCCGCCGCGCTGGACATGCCCGAGCACAGTCGTACGGACTTCCTCCCCCAAACCTTCTTCCAGCACCCGCTGCACTTCGCTGGAGCCAATGTAATTCCCGTAGCGGTCCTGAGCGCCTTCTGCCATGATTACAATGTGGTCGCGGCGTCCTGCCCTGGTCCCGGCTTTAAGACGTTCCAGCATCACCTCCTGCCAGTTATCGACCTCCGGCGGCGCTTCGGGGATGAGTACCCAGTCTGCGCCGGTAGCTAGGGCGCCATACAGAGCGAGGTATCCGCAGTTGCGTCCCATCACTTTGACGATGAACGTACGCTGGTGACTGGCTGCCGTGCTGGTGATGGCATCGACGGCAGCGGTGATGCGGTGCAGAGCGCTATCGGCACCGATCGTCATCTCGGTGCCGGAGAAATCGTTATCGATGGAACCAGCGATCCCCACGATGACAAGATTTGGACACGCGTCGGCTGTTTCCGCGCGAATGTCACCGCTTTCTACAAGCTCGGAAAGCAGCGATGGCCACTCACGACGGAATACATCGGCACCGGTCAGGGAGCCATCGCCTCCGATAACGATCAACCCGTCGATGCCAAGCTGCACGAGATTTCTAGCAGCCGTCCGGCGTCCTTCACGCGTGCGGAATTCCTCGCTGCGGGCTGTGCCGATGATTGTCCCGCCGTGTTGCAAGATGCCGCCAACCGAGTCCCAATTCATTCTGTGAATGCGGGCTCCACCTTCCACCAGGCCCTGATACCCCTCATAGATCGCATACACGTCCGCGCCTTTGTCCAATGCGGTTCGAACTACGGCGCGGACGGCGGCATTCATCCCAGGAGCATCGCCGCCGCTCGTAAGAACTGCTATTCGTTTCGTAGCCATATTTTCCCGGTGAATTGTACTATGAGCATGAGTCCATTCTGGCAGCTTGACGTCACTTAAAAAGTGATCTGTGCAGCATTAGGTATTTCTCATTGAATTATGATAAAACCTGTACGAAGTACACGGAGTCACTCTCATGCGAAAACATATACTGACGATCATGACCCTCTTGGCGGTGATGATCACGTCATTCTCCCCGCTGTTTGCTACCGTTTCTCAGGCGCAATCAGATGCCGACCCGGAGTCTGTTAACATCCCCGGGACTCACCAGGACGAGCTGGGCTGCTCCGGGGAATGGCAGCCGGACTGTGAAGATACGATGCTGACCTACGATGAAGAGGACGATATTTGGCAAGATGTGTACGAGATTCAGCCCGGTAACGATACAGATCAGATGGGTCCACGCTACAAGGCAGCGCTCAACGGCAGTTGGACTGAAAATTATGGTCAGAATGCTGCCCCTGGTGGGTCCGATATCCCTCTGGTCGTAGAGGAACCGACACAGGTCAAGTTTTATTACGACCATAAGACTCACTGGATCACCGACAATTTCAACTCGCCGATCGTTGTGGCGATGGGAAGCTTCCAAACGCAAATCGGCTGTCTTAGGAATAACGACCCGACCTGCCTGCGCGCCTGGCTGCAGGACCCGGAGGGAGACGGCATCTATGGCGTATTGACAGGCGGGTTGGAGGCAGGCACCTATAATGTCACATTTACGCTGAATGAGGATGCGAGCCAGGTGATCGGCGAGCCTCAACAGTTTACTGTTCTGGAGGATGGAGATGCCATCTATTTTGGATATGACGCTTTGAAGAATCAAACCACGATCAGCACCACCGGCGCGCCGGTGGGCAATCTGACAAAACAACGTGCCGTCTGGATTAACCGGGATACGATTCTGTGGGATGTCCCCGGCGATTCTGGCTGGACCTATACGCTCTCCTACTCGCCGGATGCCGCGTTAGCGCCCAGCGCGGAAGGCATCAATAATGGAATTGAGATTCCGCTGACATTTGCTGCCGATCGCCCAGACGTAGACATACTCCGTGCATATCCACACCTGCGGGATTACGCGGTATTGAAAGTCGATGAGATCGACCCATCCGAAATTGCCGAAATCCTCAAAGGGCAAATTGCCGTCTTGGCACAGGATCGAGAAGGCAATGCCGTGGATGCAACGGGTGTGCAGATCCCCGGCGTGCTCGACGATGTCTATCCCTATGATGGGCCGCTCGGGATAACGTTCGACGCGAATGCGGACCTTCCCACGTTGCGACTCTGGGCGCCGACAGCGCAGGCTGTCACTTTCTTGCTCCTAGGTGATACTCCTAATTCCGGCAACACGGCTGAGATGCCGATGGAGTTTGATACTGCAACAGGAGTCTGGAGTATCACTGGCGATACGGATTGGAAGGGTCAGTATTATCTGTACCAGGTGGAAGTCTATATACCGTCCACAGGCAATATCGAAACAAATCTCGTAACCGATCCGTACTCGTTGAGTCTTTCGATGAACAGCCGGTACAGTCAGATCGTTGACCTCAACGATGCCGGTCTCAAACCGGAAGGCTGGGACACCCTCGAAAAGCCGGCGCTCGCCGCACCCGAAGACATTGTCATTTACGAATTGCACATCCGCGATTTCAGCATCAGTGACCAGGCGGTCCCGGAGGAACTGCGCGGAACGTATAAAGCGTTCACGGTGAAAGACTCAAATGGTATGAAACATCTCGAGGCGCTGGCACAGGCTGGGCTTACGCACATCCATCTATTACCCGCATTCGACATCGCCAGTGTGAACGAAGATAAATCCACCTGGCAAACCGTGAATGAAGAGGAGCTTTCGTCTCTGCCGCCAGACTCGGATGAACAATCTGTCGCTGTCAGCGCGATCCTAGACTCGGACGGCTTCAATTGGGGTTACGACCCGTTGCACTACACCACGCCTGAAGGCAGTTATTCGACGAACCCCAATGGTACCGTGCGCATTCTAGAATTCCGTGAGATGGTGCAAGCTCTCAACGAAACCGGGTTGCGCGTAGTGATGGACGTGGTCTACAACCACACGAATGCCAGCGGGCAGAGCGAGAACTCCGTGTTAGACCGGGTTGTGCCCGGTTACTACCATCGCTTGAATGCCGATGGCGCGGTCGAAACCTCTACCTGCTGCCAGAACACGGCGACCGAGCACGCTATGATGCGCAAGCTGATGATCGACTCTGTAGTCACGTGGGCGAAGGAATATAAAGTGGATGGTTTCCGCTTCGACCTGATGGGACACCACATGCTCGGAGACATGCAAGCCGTGCGGGCGGCGCTCGACGCGTTGACCATCGAAGATGATGGCGTGGATGGAAAATCCATCTACATCTACGGGGAAGGCTGGGACTTTGGCGAAGTCGCCAATAACGGGCGCGGCAAAAATGCCACCCAGCTCAATATCGCAGGAACCGGCATCGGCGTCTTCAACGACCGCTTGCGCGACGCTGTGCGCGGTGGCAGTCCGTTTAGCGATCCACGTGAGCAGGGGTTTGTCACAGGGCTGGCCTTTGCCAACAATACAAACGAAACGCGCGACGAGGAGGATCAGCAAATCCAGTTGAACAACTATACCAATTGGATTCGCCTCGGAATGGCAGGCAACCTGGCAAGTTATGAGATCCTCCGCGCCGATGGCAGCAGCGTGCCCGGCCGGTTGATCAGTTACAACGGCGCGCCGGCGGGATATACGGCTGATCCCCAGGAAAATATCGTCTACGTTTCTGCCCACGACAACCA